>DATCLL010000096.1:0-6748 GCA_036563935.1 Limnochordales bacterium
GTACCTGCGGGTGATGCTGGTGCTGCTGTCGGCGCCCCTGCTGGTCGTGGTCGCGCACGGGCTGGAGGGGATGTCCGGGGTGGCCGGCGCGGCCGGGGCGGGCGGGCTTGCGGCCGCGGCGGGGTCGGGCGCCGTCCCGGCAGCCCAGGCTGCCGCTTCGGCTGCCGGGCAGGCGTCCGCGGCGGGTGCGGCGGGCGCGCACCTGGGGGGCGCGGCCCTGGGCGTGGCCGTGGTGGCCAGCGGCTTTGTGCTGGGCAGGCGGCTTCCCCTGCCGGCCGCTTCGCTTCTGGCCTCCATGGTGGTGGGGGCGCTTGTGGCCACCTTCGCGCCCGTGCACCCGGCCGTGCCGTTCCCCGTGAGCGTGGGAGCCTTCCTGGTGCTGGGAACCTTCGTGGGCTCCCGGTTCGAACGGGAGGTGCTGCACCGGGCCTGGCCGGTGGCCCTGGCCGCGGTGGGTAGCTCCCTGGTGCTCATGGCCGCCAACCTGGCCATCGGGTGGGGGCTTCACCTGGCCAGCGGGCTTCCCGTCCTGACGGCGGTGCTGGCCACCGCGCCGGGGGCCATCGAGACCATGACCGCCATGGCCGTGGCCACGGGCGCCAACCCGGGCCTGGTGCTCAGCGTGCACGTGGCCCGCTTTTTCCTGGCGCTGCTGCTGGGCCCGCTGGTGACGGGGCTTTTGACGGGGCGGCGCAGAGGGCGTGCCCGCCCCGGTGCGGCAGCCGGCCGCAAGCCGGCTCCGGCGCCGGCGGCGGGGCCGGGGACAGGCGCAGGCTCGCACCAGGCCTTCGCGTCGGCAGCCAACCGCCCCCGGCGGCCACGCTGACCGCAGCCGTTCCCGGTCGGCTCGGCGATGGAGGGGAGGCACAGCATTCATGGACTTTCCCGGCTGGGATCGGGAAGCCTTCGCCGCCATGGAGGTGGCGGGCTTTTCGCAGCGCATGGAGGCCATCCGAACCCGGGTGCGCCCCAAGCTTCAGGCCATCGCCCAGCAGTTAGCCCCGGAACTCAGCCGCCGCATGGGTGTCCCGCTGCACCCCCACGTGGCCCAGCACGCCCGCCGAACCGTCAACCCGCCGGAGGACACCTGGTGCGCCTGGTCGCCCTCGCGCACCGGCTACAAAAAGCACCCCCACTTCCAGCTGGGCATCCGGGCCGACCACGTGTACGTGCAGGCGGGGGCCATCACGGAGGCCCCCTTCCGGCCGCAGCTGGCCGAGCTTCTGCTGGAAGAAGGACCGGCCCTGCGTGCCAGCCTTCCCCAGGGCGCCCTGTGGAAGGAGGACCACACCTCCCCGCACGGCATCCCCACCGCAGACCTCACCGACGACGACCTGCACCGCCTGGCCGGAGGGCTTCGCCGCAAGAGCCGGGGCGATTTCATGGTGGCGCTGCACTGGCCGCGGGAGACGGCCCTGGCGCTGCCGCCGCAGGCCTTCCTGCAGCAGGCCCTTGAGGCCCTGCAGCAGCTTCGCCCCGTCTGGGAGCTGGCCCGCCGGGCCGCCCAGCAGCAGCCGGCCTCCGGCGCCGCCCGCGCCAGAAGCCGCGGCGGGACGTAGGGCGGGGCGCGGAAAGAGCGGGACAAAAAAGGGGCCGCACCGCCTGGGGGGTGACGATGCGGCCGCTGTACGGGGGATGCGCCAGACAGACCCGCTGCAGACGGGTCCTGGACGGTGCGTCTCCGTCCAGGGGCATGGTAGGGCAGCAGGGTGGCGGGCCTCCAGTTCCGTGACCTGAAAGGTAAAAACCATGACGTGAAAAGCAGCGGGTGGGACCTCACCGCACCTTACCCCAGGCCGAACAGGTCCCGCACCACCCGGGCGTAGTTGCGGCTCACGGGAACCTCGCTTTTGGCCCGGTCATCCATGCGCAGGATGTACGTGCCGGCGAAGAAGGGGTGCACCTCCACCACGTGCTCGGGGTTGACCAGGTAGGAGCGGTGCACCCGCACGAAGCCGTGCTCGGCCAGCCGCTCGGCCAGCTCCGCCAGGGAGGCGCGGCTTTTGTGCTCGGCGTCGAAGGTGCGCACGTGCACCGTGTGCCCCCGCACGTAGATGAACCGGATGTCCGCCACCCGCACCAGCCGGGTGTGGCCGTCCTCCTCCACCGGCAGGCGGTCCCGGGCCACCCGGGCGGCCCCCGCCCGGGCCCCGTCCCGGCGGGCCAGCACCCGCTCCACGGCCAGCCGCAGCCGGGCCTCGGAGACAGGCTTGAGCAGGTAGTCTCGCGCCGCCACCTCGAAGGCCGCCAGCGCGTACTCGTCGTAGGCGGTCACGAAGATGACGGGCGGAGGGTCGGGCAGGCGGTTGACCACTTCCATGGCCTGCAGCCCGTCGATGCCCGGCATGCGGATGTCCATGAACACCAGGTCGTACCGCTGCTGCTGCAGCCGCCCCAGCGCCTCCAGGGCGGTGGCGGCCTCATCCAGCTGCTCCACGTCGGCCACCTGCCGCAGCAGGTGCGCCAGCTCCGCCCGGGCGGGTTCCTCGTCGTCCACGATGAGGGCGCGGATTCCCATGGGGCAACCTACGCCTCCTCGGCCCGTTCAGCCCGTTCAGCCCGTCCAACCCGTCCGGCCCGTCGGGCACGTCCGGCCGGGGTGGCCTCTTCGGCCGGCTCGGCCTGCCCGAGCTGCCCGGCCTGGCACCGCCGGGCCGGGATCCAGAAGCTGACGGTGGTGCCCTGGCCCCGGACGCTTTCGATGCGCAGCCCGGAGCGGGGGCCGAACAGGCTCTTCAGCCGGTGGTCCACGTTGCTGAGCCCCATGCCCAGCCCCGTGCCGTAGCCCCGCTGCAGCACCTGCCCCAGGCGCTCCGCGGGGATGCCCACCCCGTTGTCGGCCACGCTGATGCGGTAGCCGCCGTCCTCGCAGCGGGCCGAGATGCGCACCCAGCCCGGCTCCGGCCGGGGCTCCAGGCCGTGGCTGATGGCGTTCTCCACCAGCGGCTGGACCACCAGCACCGGCAGAACCGCCCGGCGGGCCCGGGGGTCGATGTCGAAGTGCACGGAAAGCCGCCGGCCCAACCGGGCCCGCTCGAACTCCAGGTAGTGCTCCACGTACGCCAGCTCGTCCTCCAGGGTGGCGAACTCCCCGTGCTGGGCCAGCGTCTCCCGGAAGAACTCCGCAAACCGGATCACCAGGTCGTGGGCCACCTCGGGCTGGGTGCGGATGAGGGCGGCGATGGTGTTGAGGGTGTTAAACAAAAAGTGCGGCGAGATCTGGGCCCGCAGCGCCTCCAGCTCCGCCCGGGTTACCCGGGCGGCCTGCGCGTCCAGCTCCGCCAGCTCCAGGTACAGGCTGAACAGGCGTGCCACCGCCGTCGCCGCCCGCACCTGCGCCTTGCCGATGCGGCCCGGCCGGCAGCGGTACAGCTTGATGGCACCCACCACCCGCCCCCGCACCTTCAGCGGCGCCACCAGGGCCGACCACAGGGGGCAGTCCACCCCCGAGCAGCCGATGGCCGCCCGGCCGGTGGCCATCATGGGCCGGCCCTGCAGCAGGGCCTGGCGGGTCAGCTGCGTCGCGATGGGCTTGCCCGGGCGGTGGTGGTCGGCCCCCACCCCCTCGAAGGCCAGCACGTACTCGGTGTCCACTACCGACGCCGCGTCCAGGTGCAGGCGCTGGTACAGAAGCTGCGCCGTGCGGCTGGCCGTCTCCGGGGTAAGCCCGCCCCGGAGCAGCGGCAGGGCCTCCAGCAACAGCTCCAGCGCGTCCACCTGCCGGCGGGTGTGACTGGCCCGCCGCCGGGGCCGCCGGGCCGTCACGGAAAGCTCAGGAGCCGCCAGCCTGCCCGCACCCCCCAGTCCCCGACCCTCGGGCCACAGGATACCGTAGGGGCTCGGCGCCACACAACGGGCATCCGTCCCCGTTGAAGGGGACGTCCGGAGGAGGCTACCATAGCGGCAGCGGGGGTGAACCCGGATGCACGCCACAAAGCGGGTGCCAGCGCGGGTGGAAGGCGACGGGGCGGCGCCGGTGCGGCCCGCCGAGGAGGGGGGCGGGCGGCTGCTGTACCCGCTGGTGCGGGAAGGCGACCGCCTGGTTCGGGCCAGCTGGGAGCAGGCCCTGGACCGGGCTGCCCGGGGCCTGGCCGCGGTGCGCCGGCGCTACGGCGGCGAGGGGTTCGGGATGTTCAGCTCCTCCAAGGCCACCAACGAGCTGAACTTCCTGGCCGGCAAGTTCACCCGGCAGGTGATGGGTTCCAACAACGTGGACAGCTGCAACCGCACCTGACACGCCCCCAGCGTCGCCGGTCTGGCGACCGTCTTCGGCGCAGGCGGGGGCACCAGCTCCTACCGGGAGATGGAAGAGACCGAGGTGATCCTCCTGTGGGGCTCCAACGCCCGGGAGGCCCACCCGGTCATGTTCCTGCACATGCTGAAGGGCGTGCGGCGGGGGGCGCGCCTGTTCGTCATCGACCCCCGGCGAAGCGCCAGCGCCGCCTTCGCGTACCGGTGGCTGGCGGTGCGGCCGGGCACCGACATCGCCCTGGCCAACGCCATGGGGCGCTACATCCTGGAGCAGGGCCTGTGGAACCGGGAGTTCGTGGAGGCGGCCACCACCAACTTCGAGGAGTACCGCCGCAGCGTGGAACCGTACACGCTGGAGCGGGCCGAGGCCATCACCGGCGTGCCGGCGCAGCTCATCGCCGAGGCGGCCCGGGCCTACGCGGCGGCCGGCCGGGCCATGATCTGCTGGACCTTGGGCATCACCGAACACCACAACGCCACCGATAACGTCTTCGCCCTCATCAACCTGGCGCTGCTGACGGGCCACGTGGGCCGCTACGGCTCGGGCCTCAACCCCCTGCGGGGCCAGAACAACGTCCAGGGCGGCGGCGACATGGGCGCGCTGCCGCACCGGCTGCCGGGCTTTCAGAACGTGGAAGACCCCGACGTGCGCCGGCGCTTCGAGCAGGCATGGCAGTGCTCCATCCCGCCCAAGGCCGGCCGCCACCAGACGGCCATGCTGGAGGCCATGGAGCAGGGCATCCTGCGGGGCGTCTACGTCATCGGGGAAAACCCGGTGCGCTCCGAGGCCAACGCCAGGCGGGTGCTGGAGCTGTTTGCGGGCCTGGAGTTTCTGGTGGTGCAGGACATCTTCCTCACCGCCACCGGCCAGCTGGCCGACGTGGTGCTGCCGGCGGCCGTAGGGTGGTGCGAGACCGAGGGCACCGTGACCAGCAGCGAGCGGCGGGTGCAGCGCTGCCGCAAGGCGCTGGAGCCGCCCGGCGAGGCCCGGGACGACCTGTGGATCCTGCAGGAGCTGGCCCGCCGCCTGGGCCGGCCGTGGAACTACCCGGACGCCGAGGCGGTGTGGAACGAGGTGCGGGAACTTTCGCCCATCCACCGGGGCATGAGCTACCGCCGGCTGGAGGAACTGGGCGGCATCCAGTGGCCCTGCCCGTCGGAGGACCACCCCGGAACCCTCTTCCTGCACCAGCGGCTGTGGAAGCGGCCGGTGGAGGGCCCGAGGGCGCCCTTTGTGCCCGTGGAGTTTGCGCCGCCGGCGGAGCTGCCCGATGCGGACTACCCGCTGGTGCTCACCACGGGGCGGCGGCTGGAGTTCTTCAACACGGGGGTGCAGACGGCCCGCTACCGCACGCCGGTGCCCAAGGAGGAGCGGCTGGTGCTGCACCCGGAGGATGCGGCCCGGATGGGGGTGCAGGAGGGCGACTGGGTGCGGGTGGAAAGCCGCAGGGGCTCGGTGGTGGTACGGGCGGCGGTGGACACCAGCGTGACGCCGGGGGTCTGCTTCATGACGCTGCACTTCCCGGAGCAGGCGTTCACCAACGCCCTCACCGTGGACGCCTGCGACCCCAGGTCGGGGACGGCGGAGTTCAAGGTGGCCGCAGTGCGGGTGGAGCGGATCCCGGGCCCGCCGCAGGCAGGGCAGCTGCCCGGGGAACGGGCCGGGCAGCCGCTGCAGGAGGCGGTCGCGTCGTGAACGTGGACGGGCAAAGCCGGGCGCCGCTGCCCGGGGGGCTCGGGTTCGAGGCAGGCCGCCTGGAGAAGGCCCCGCCGCCCCTGCCCGGCGAGCAGGCGGCGCTGGAGCGGGTGTGGGGCCACCTGGCGGCAGGCGAGCGGCTGGGGCGGCGGGACCTGCTGCTTCCGGCGCTTCGGGCGCTGCAGGAAGCCCGGGGTTGGATCAGCTACCCGGCGCTGGCGGCGGTGTGCCGGGAGCTGGGCGTGCCGCTGGCAGAAGCGTACGGGGTCGCCAGCTTCTATGCGCTGCTTTCCACCGTGCCGGGGCCTCGGCACGTGGTGCACCTGTGCGACGACGTGGCGTGCATGCTGCGGGGGGCCCGGGAGCTGGCCGGCGTGCTGGAAAGGCTGCTCGGGCCGCCCCTTTCGGCGCACGGCGGCGGGGGCAACGGGGACGTGGCAGCCAGGCGGCCGGGCGAAGAGGGCGACCGGGCGGTGGGCTGGGCGGTCTCCTCCTGCCTGGGCCAGTGCGACCGGGCGCCGGCGGCCCTGGTGGGAGACGTGGTGCTCACCGGGCTTCGCGCCGGGGCGCTGGAGGAGGCCGTGCGGGCCCTGGCGGAGGGCCGGGGCGTGCCCGCAGGAGCAGGCGGCGAAGCGACGGTAGCCTGGATGGGCGACGGAACCCCCCTTCTGCTCCGGCGCTGCGCCGGGCCCGGCTGCGTGCGGCTGGAGGAGTACCTGGCAGGCGGAGGGTACGGCGGCCTGCGGCGGGCCCTGGCCATGGGCCCGGCGGCCACCCTGGCCGAGGTGGAGCGCTCCCGGC
>DATCLL010000097.1:0-1708 GCA_036563935.1 Limnochordales bacterium
TCCTGCAGCAGCAGGGGCAGGACGGCGACGTGGTGGCCCTCAGCGTGCAGAACGCCACGGTGGAGGCCAGCGGGCGCATCATCCTGTACGGGGCCGGCGCCTTCAACTCCAACCTGACGGCCGGCAAAGGCGTCGAGGCGCCCCGGGGCGTCATCCGCGGCGGCCAGGTGACGGTGAGCGAGGGCGACGTGACGGTGAAAGAGCTGGGCGGCCCGTCAGCGGTGCACACGTCGGTCAGCATCCTGCGCCGGGGGCGCATCGCCGCCCAGCTGGTCTATCCCAACGTCACCATCGCCATCGGCGGCCAAAAGCAGGCCTTTTCGGACGGCGCCCGGCTGCTGCGGGCCCGGCTTGGGCCCGACGGGCGGCTGGTGGTGGAGCACCTCAAGGCTGACTTTACCCGGCTGCGTGGGTTCGGCCCGTGGACGCCGGAGAACCCCGAGGGGTCGGAGGAGTCCAAGGAAGGGCAGGCCAGGCAGCCGTGACGGAGCCGAACGCGGCCTCCCGAGGGGAAGGGGGCGGCGCCCGGGGAACCGATCTGGAGTTCGCTTACCTGGTGCGGCGGCTGCGGGAGCTGTCCGGGTTTGACCTGGGCCAGTACAAGTCCGAGCAGGTGGAGCGCCGCACCCGCCAGTGGATGCAGCGCCGGGGGATCACCTCCATGGCCATGCTGGTGCGGATGCTGGAGCGGGACGCCGAGCTTTTGCGCTCCCTGGTCAACCACCTGAACATCAACACGTCGCAGTTCTTCCGGGATCCGGCCGTCTTTGAGGCGCTGCGCCAGCGGGTGCTGCCGGAGCTTCTGCGGGCGCACGGGCAGCTGCGCATCTGGAGCGCGGGCTGCTCCATCGGGGCTGAACCCTACACCATAGCCATCCTGCTCGATCTGCTGGGCCAGGGCGGACGCCACTACATCCTGGCCACCGACATCGACGACGACGCCCTGGAGGTGGCCCGCCGGGCCGAATACCACGACGTCCACCTGATGACCGTCCCCGCGCCGGTGCGCCAGCGCTACTTCACCCCCGCCGGCCCCTCCGCCTGGTCGCTGGCGGAGCCCATCCGGCGGGCCGTGCAGTTCCGCCGCCACGACCTGCTGCAGGATCCGCCGCCCTCGGGCTTCCACCTCATCCTGTGCCGCCACGTCCTCATCTACCTGACGCCGGACGGGCAGCACCGGCTGCTCCAGCGACTCAGCGGGGCCCTGTGGGACGGGGGGTACCTGGTGGTGGGGGGGCCGGAGACGGTGCCCCAGCCCGCCACCTTCGGACTGCAGCGGGTGGAGCACTGCATCTACCGGCGGGTTTCGCCCGGGCCGCCCTCGGCCCGGCCCGCCCCGTGGGCTCAGCCCACCAGCAGGGGCAGCTGAGCCAGCAGCAGCGCCGTGGCCAGGGCCAGCGACGGGATGGCCGTCACGGCGCCGGGCCAGAACCACTCCATGAAGCTGACGTGACGCTGCTCCCGGCGCTCCAAGATGCCCAGGGCCACGATGTTGGCCGTGCTGCCGATGAGGGTCAGGTTGCCCAGGATGGTGCCGCCGAAGAGCATGCCCCACCACAGGGGCTGCACGCTGACGCCCGCCTTGGCCAGATCGCCCACGATGGGGATGAAGCTGGCCACGGCCAGCACGTTGTCCATGACGCTGGTGAGGGCTCCGATGCTCCAGGTGACGGCCACCACCAGGGGAGCCAGCGCCCCGCCCGTGAGT
>DATCLL010000098.1:0-2936 GCA_036563935.1 Limnochordales bacterium
GAGGGGGTGCGCACCACCTGCGGCTCCCGCATCCTGGAGAACTTCGTGCCCCCCTACAGCGCCACGGTGGTGGAGCGGCTTCAGGCCTGCGGGGCGGTGATGCTGGGCAAGGTGAACATGGACGAGTTCGCCATGGGCTCCTCCACGGAAAACTCCGCGCTGGGCATCACCCGCAACCCCTGGGACCTGAATCGGGTGCCCGGCGGCTCCAGCGGGGGTTCCGCCGCCGCAGTGGCGGCCGGCGAGGCCGTCTTCTCCCTGGGCTCGGACACCGGCGGGTCGGTGCGTCTGCCCGCGGCTTACTGCGGGGTGGTGGGCCTCAAGCCCACCTACGGGGCCGTCTCCCGCTACGGGCTTATCGCCTTCGCCTCCTCGCTGGATCAGGTGGGGCCCATGGCGCGCACCGTTCGGGACTGCGCCATCGTGCTGGAGGCCATCGCCGGCCACGACCCCCGGGATTCCACCTCGGCGCCCCACGAGCGCTACCGGGTGCTGGAGACCATCGAGGAGGGGGTGGCGGGGCTCCGGCTGGGCCTGTCCCCCGAGTACCTGGGGGAGGGGCTGCAGGCGCCCGTTCGGGAGGTGGTGCTGGCCAGCGTGCGGGCTCTGGAGGCGTTGGGGGCCCGCACCGAGGAGGTCTCCATTCCCCACCTGCCTTACGCCCTGCCGGTCTACCACATCGTGGCCCCCGCCGAGGCCAGCTCCAACCTGGCCCGCTACGACGGGGTGCGCTACGGGCTGCGGGTGGCCGGCGAGGACGTGGTGGCCATGTTTTCCCGCACCCGCCGGGCCGGCTTCGGCCCGGAGGTGAAGCGGCGGATCATGCTGGGCACCTACGCCCTCAGCGCCGGCTACTACGAGGCCTTCTACCTGAAGGCCCAGAAGGTGCGCACTCTCATCCGCCAGGACTTCGAGAAGGCCTTCCAGCGGGTGGACGTGCTGGTGACCCCGGTGGCGCCCACGCCTGCCTTCCGGCTGGGGGAGAAGGTGGAGGACCCGGTGCAGATGTACCTCACGGACATTTACACCCTGAGCGTGAACCTGGCGGGGCTTCCCGCGGTCTCGGTGCCGGCGGGCTTCTCCCCGGAGGGCCTGCCGGTGGGGGTGCAGCTCATCGGGCCTCCCTTCTCCGAGGCCCTCATCCTGCGGGTGGCCCGGGCCCTGGAACAGGCCATGGGGGCCACCATCGGGACCCACGGCAACCTCCCGCCCGGGGTGGTGAGCCGGCCGTGAGGGAGAGCGAACTGCGCGAGCGCGGCCTGCCCGAGGGCTGGGAGGTGGTCATCGGCCTGGAGATCCACGTGGAGCTGCTCACCGACTCCAAGGTGTTCTGCGCCTGCAGCGCCCGCTTCGGAGGCCCACCCAACACCCAGGTGTGCCCCGTCTGCCTGGGCCTGCCCGGCAGCCTCCCCGTGGTGAACCGCCGGGCGGTGGAGTTCGCCGTGATGGCGGGGCTTGCCCTGAACTGCCGGGTGGCCCCCTATGCCAAGTTCGACCGCAAGAACTACTTTTACCCGGATCTGCCCAAGGCGTACCAGATCTCCCAGTACGACCTGCCCCTGTGCCGGGACGGGTACCTGGACCTGGAGCTGGACGGCCGGGTGCACCGGGTGGGCATCGTGCGGGTGCACCTGGAGGAGGAGACGGCCAAGCTGGTGCACAGCACGGCCACCATCGCCGGCTCCCGCTACTCCCTGGTGGATTACAACCGCTCCGGGGTGCCCCTCATCGAGATCGTCACCCGGCCGGACCTGCGCTCGCCGGAGCAGGCCCGGGCCTTTCTGGAAGAGCTGCGCAGCGTGATGCTGTACCTGGGCATCTCCGACGTGCGCATGGAGGAGGGCTCGCTGCGCTGCGATGCCAACATCTCCCTGCGCCGTCCGGGCGAGCACGGCCTGGGCACCAAGACCGAGGTGAAGAACCTCAACTCCTTCCGGGCCGTGGAGCGGGCGCTGCGCTACGAGGCGTTCCGGCAGGCGGCGCTGCTTTCGTCGGGGGAGCGGGTGGTGCAGGAGACCCGGGGCTGGGACGAGGCCAGCGGCACCACCATCGCCCAGCGTTCCAAGGAGCAGGTGGAGGAGTACCGCTACTTCCCCGAACCGGACATCCCGCCGCTGGTGCTGGCGGAGGAGTGGGTCCAGCAGCTTCGGGCCAGGCTGCCCGAACTGCCCTCCCAGCGGCGCAGGCGGCTGGCCGAGCAGTATCGCATCCCGGCCTACGACGCGGCCATCCTGTGCCAGCACCCGGCGCTGGCGGACTTCTTCGAGAAGGCGGCGGGCCTGTACCCCGACGCCAAGGCGGTGAGCAACTGGGTGATGGGGGAGGTCCTGCGCCTGCTGCGGGCCACCGGCCAGGAGCCGTCGGCCCTGGCCGAGCGCCCGGCCCTGGCCGACCAGCTGGCCTCGGTGCTGCGCCTGCTGGAGCAGGGTCGGGTGTCGGGGCAGGCCGCCAAAGAGATCTTCGAGGAGGCGTTCCGCAGCGGGGCCGATCCTGAGGCCGTCATGCGCCAGCGCGGCCTGGAACAGGTGGGCGACCGGGACCAGCTGCTGGCCTGGGTGCGCCAGGCCTTAGACCAGAACCCCGACGCCGTGCAGAACTACCGTTCCGGCAAGGCCACGGCCGCCAGCTTCCTGGTGGGGCAGGTGATGAAGCTCTCCCGGGGTAAAGCCGACCCCAAGCGGGCCGGCGAACTGGTGCGGGAGCTTCTGGGGCCCCCGGGAAGCGCAAGCTGACCGCCCCCTCGGGCCGGGCAGATTACGGGCGGGGGTGACGGTTCGTGGGCCTGGACGACCTGGAGGACGGTGCGCGCCATGCCCCCGCCCTGCCGGGGCAGCGGGAGTCGGAGGGAGAGGGGCCGCCCGGGCAGGAGCCCCACGGCCCCGGGGGTGCCGTGCCGCCCCGCCACCCGGGAGGCGAGCGGGAGGACATCCTGCGGG
>DATCLL010000099.1:0-5732 GCA_036563935.1 Limnochordales bacterium
GTTCCAGGGCCCGGCTCACCTCGTCTTCAAGCTGGCGCAAGCGGGCCCCGTCCAGGGCAGGGCGGCATTCCTGCTCGTTCAGGGAGCCTTCGGCCCGAACCTCTACCCGGAAGGCTACCCCCCGGGAGGCCGCTTCCGGAACGGAGGCGGGCTCAACCACGGTGCGCCTGCTGTCGAACCGCAATACTCTCACCGTCAGGTATCCCGACGCTGCAGGACACGGCAGGGTGAGCAGAAAGCTCCGGCTTTCGCCCACCAGCAGGGCAAGCCCCTGGGACTCTTCGGCCGTCAGCCACCCTACCAGGCGGTCACCCCGGAACACCGCCGTGCCCTGCGGCCGGGGCAACGCTGGAAGCGGCTCGGCCGAGGGGGCCAACACAGGATCGTGCGGCACGGGGAGCTCGTAGGTGATTCCCGCGGTGAACGGGTCCACGCCGGGTTGTGCGTACGCCACCAGGAAATCCTGAAGCCGCTGCGGCAGCGTGGAGGCGGACTGGCTGCGGAGGTTTTGCAGAAGGCGGGAGATGCCTTCCTCGGGTGCCGGGGATAGAGGATTGGGAAGCTCCAGGATACGGTACCCAGGTACTCCTCGCGCCACCACTATCCACGGCGTTCGCCGGATCTGCCGGTCCCGCATCAACCCGTCCAGCACCCGGTCCAGACCCTGTCGTGCCAGCTCTTCCCCCACCACCAGCAGCCGCACATGCGCCCACAGGGGCAGCCGGGGAGCCAAGGCGCTGATTCTCTCCATGGCTTGAGTCAGCGTCTGTCCCGCAGCGCCCACGACCCACACGGTGGGACCGGTGGGGCCGCCGCTGGTGCGGGCAAAGGGGGCCCGCGCCCCACTGCCGGGGCCCATCCCTGCTGCCCCGCCGGCTCCCGGGCCTGCCGCCCCGGCGAAGCGGGCGGCAATGGCAAACTGCGCGTTCACCAACAGGGCAGGGCGGAAAGCGGGAGCTGGGGCCGCATCCAGGCTGAGGGCGGTGGCCAACGCCAGGGTTTCGACCTCCCGCCGGTCCCAACAGCCGGCCAAGACGGGCGCAAGGGCCAGGCACACCCCCGCCAACCACCCCGCTGGCCTTCCTCCCCCTGCCATCGTCCACTGGCCCCTTCCTGCGGGTCGGCGTCTCGCCAGGGACGGTGCGGCCCTCAGCCGGGCCCCTTCTGCGCCGCCGCCGTGGCCCCGCCGCGAAGCCACGCTGCTGCTGCCCATACGGACGCCAGAAGCCAGACGAAGGCGGCGGCGATGGGCGCCAGCACCTTGACGTCCGTGAACCGCCGCATCTCGATGCTGTCTTCCGCCACGGCCATTGCCACCACCACCAGGATCACGCCCATGGGCTTTACCACCAGGCGGTGCTGGGGAAGGCCCAGAAGTTCGGCCATCCCCCGTGCCGCCGCATGGTAAAACAGCGAGGCGCTGAGCACCAGGCCGAGTCCCCAGGCTCCGACCGCCACGGCGTCGATGCGCTGAACGAACTCCCCCACCGACACCAGCCGAGCCACCTCAAAGAGAGGGAATGAGGCGTTGACGGCAAGTTCCGCGGTCAGCACGCCGACGGCCACGGCCGCTATCGCGCTGCCTAGCACGGATGAGACCGCTGCGGCCAAGGCCAGCGCCTTTGGGCCAGCGCCGGGTTCCGCCATGGTATCGGCCAGCGGGTAAAAGAAGACGTACTGCGAATGCCACACCAGCACCATCAACAGGCCGCTGAGAAACCCGCGCCACCCCGTCGACCCCACGGGCATCAAATTGTCCAGGCGGATTTCCGGGCTGATCAAACCCCCTATGATGACCACCGAGAAGACCACCACGCCGCCCAGCAGCACGGCCAGCCGGCCCATGGCTGCCGTCTCCTGGGAGGCGGCAACGCCCGCCAGCACGGTGATGATGGACACCACGACCACCGGCGGCGTCGTGGGCAGGATGGCCGTGACGATGGCATCGGTGTACTCCCGCAGGATGGTGGCGGTGGTGATGAGGTAGCCTGCTAGGTACACCAGGGCCACCACAGTGCCCGGCCACAGGCCAAAACTGGCCCTGGCCTGGCCCACCAGCCCTCTGCCCGGAAATCGAGCCGACGGGTACCCGATGGCCCAGCCCAGCGCCGCAGCCGGCACGGTGGCCGCAAGAAAGGCGATCCAGGCATCTCGCCCCGCCCGGCTGCCCGTCAGCGTCGGCAGCAGGGCCACCACCGTAACCAGCCGTACGCTCAAAGCCATCCAGAACAGCTGGTACCCCGAAAGGCGCTGTCCCAGCCGCCGCGCCTCCGCCAGGGTCATGCGAACCCGGCTGCGGCGCTGACGGAGCCCGGTCACCAACCGGGCCGCCTCCGGCTGCCCGACCCCTCCCATCACACCTGCTGCCCTTCGGCAGCCCTGCTGCCAGTTCGCAGCCCCTGGGCCCCGCCGGCCAACGGCCGCCTGGCAGGGTCAGGGGGCCCCAAAAACCGCGGGCGGCCCCGCATGGCCCACCAGGGCGCCCGGAGGACCAGGTCCCTCCAGTCTCCGAGAACCGTAGGAGCCACCGGCGCCAGGTACGGCACCCCAAAGGACCGCAGGGCGCACAGGTGGATGAGCACCAACACCGCCACCGCCTGCACGCCGAACAACCCCATCACCGCCGCCGCCAGCACGAAGCCGAACCGGATGATGCGGGCGGCAATGGCCATGCTGAAGACCGGGGTGGCAAAGGACCCGATGGCCGTGATAGCCACCACGATGACCATGGCCGGGCTGACCAGGCTGGCGCTGATGGCCGCCTGGCCCAACACCAGGGCCCCCACGATGCTGACCGCAGAGCCCACGGCCCTCGGCAGCCGAAGCCCCGCCTCCCGCAGCAGCTCGAAGTTGAGCTCCATCACCAGCGCCTCGACCAGGGCCGGAAACGGCACCCCCTCCCGGGCCGCGGCGATGCTCAGCAGCAGGTCCGTCGGGATCATCTCCTGGTGGTGGGTCGTGACCGCCACGTACAGCCCCGGCAGCATGAGGGAGATGAGGAAGGCCCCGATGCGAAGCAACCGCAAGAGGCTGCCGATGATGAAGCGCTCGTAGTAGTCCTCCTCCACCGTGAGAAGCTGCCAGAACGTCACCGGGCCGATGAGGGCGAAGGGGGTGCCATCCACCAGGATGGCAAAGTGCCCTTCCAGCACGTTGGCCGCCACCACGTCGGGCCGTTCCGTGCGCAGGGTTTGGGGGAAGGGGGAATAGGGGGAGTCCTCGATGAACTCCTCCACGTACCCGGACTCCAGCACGCTGTCGATGGTGACACCTTGCAGCCGCTGGCGCACCAGCTGAACCAGGTCCGGCTCCGCCACGCCCTCCACGTATATCAACGCCAGCCGGGTGCGGCTGCGGGTGCCCACCCGCCGCATCTCCACCCGCAGGTGCGGATGCCGGATGCGGGTGCGCACCAGGGCCAGGTTGGTCTCCAGCATTTCCGTGAAGCCTTCTCTCGGCACCCGCACCCCCGTTTCGCTCTGCGGCTCCTCCACGGTCCGCCCGGGCCGGCCCGAGGTGTCCGCCACCCAGATGGGGCCGGTGCCGGGCAGGCCCACCACGGCGGTCCAGCCGTCCAGGATGCGCAGCACCGCCTCCTCCGGGTCGAGCACGGCCTGCACCTGGGAGACGAACACCCCGCCGGCGCCCCCGCCGTCTCCGGCCTGCAGGGGAAGGCCCAGCACCAGCGGCCGCACCACGTTGCGGGCTATGACCCGGGTATCCGCCATCCCTTTGAGGAACAGCACCCAGCAGGAGGGAGCTCGAGCGGATCGCCCCGGCCGGGCCCGGAACACGGGCCGGACCACCAGATCTTCGGGACGGCCCAACCGGCTGCGGATGTACTGGACGGTCTCAGGCTCCGGCAAAACCGGGGCCCGCAAAGCCGGCCGGGCCGGGATAGCCGGTGCGCCTGCACGGCTTTGGCGGCGACGGGTGCGGCCTGCGCGGCAGCTGCCTGACAGCCGGCGCCAGGCCCACGACCAGAGGCTGTCCACGATGCCGTTCCCCCGCCACCCGGGCGCCCGTCTGGAAAGCCAGGGGACACCAGGGCCGTGCGGGACTGGACGCCCCGCTTTTCAAGAGTCTGGTTTGCCAGGCAGGTCTTCATGCGCGGGCAGCACGGCAGCGGCCCGCCGCCTGCCGTGCCGGCGGAGGCGCCACCACCAGCCCACCGCCACCGCTCCCACCAGACCGCCGGTCACGTCGGCCACCCAGTCGGACAGCGACGAGCTGCGGCCGGGAACCCAGCTCTGGTGCCATTCGTCCACCGCCGCATGAGCCGCCAGGAGCGCCCCGGCCCGGGCCAGGGCGCCCCGGCCCTCGCCGGTGCCCAGGCGCAGGGCCGCCCCGAAGGCCAGGTTCGCCGTGGCATGCAGAAGCCAGTCCGGAGCGGGCAGGGAGCCGATGCGTTCCTGGGGAAGGCTGGAGACGTACCAGTTGGCGGCCACGTAGGCCACCGCCGGAAGCCAGCGAGCGACGGTGCGAGCCGCCCGGGCCAGGCTGGCGCTCCCGCAATCCATGGCAGCACCCGCCCGCTTGCTGCCCCGTGGCGCAGGGTCGCTCACGTCGGCCGGGCCTCCTGACCGTAGTCCGGGCTTCGGACAGCCGGCTCCCGCCGCCGGCCGGAAGCGGGCGGCAGCGCGCCGTTGCCTCCGGTGTACGCCGCCGCCCGGCCCGCCGTCAAGCCCGTCACGAGGAGGGCGAAGGCCCCGCGTGCGCGGGCGCCGCCGAACCTGCCAGCGGCAGCGCCCCAGCCCGGGAAACGGCCTCCTGCTGGCCCTCGTAGGCCGCCTCGCCGTGCAGGGCAACGTCCAGGCCAGCCAGTTCCTGCTCCCGCGCCACCCGCAGGGGAGTGACGGCGGCCACCACCTTCAGGAGCACGAAGGTCCCCACCCCCGCCAGAACCCAGGCCGCCCCCACGCTGGCCAGTTGGGCGCCCAGCTGGGCTGGATTGCCGAACAGAAGCCCGTCAGCGGCGGCAGGGTTGATGGCCCGGCTGGCAAACAGCCCCGTGGCCACGGCTCCCCAGGTGCCTGCCACGCCGTGCACGCCGAAGACGTCCAGGGAATCATCGTACCCCAGGCGGGGCTTGAGAACGTTGACGGCCAGGTAGCACAGCAGGCCGGCCCCCACGCCGATGGCGATGGAGGCCGGGATCCCCACGTACCCGGACGCCGGGGTGATGGCCACCAGCCCGGCCACTGCACCGCTGGCCGCACCCACCAGGCTGGGCGCTCCCCGCCGCGCCCACTCCAGGGCCGCCCAGGTGAGCCCGGCAGCGGCCGCAGCCGTGTTGGTGACGGTGAAGGCCCAGGCCGCCAGGGCTCCCGAGGTGAGGGCGCTTCCGGCATTAAACCCGAACCACCCGAACCACAGCAGGGAGGCCCCCACTACGGTAAAAGGGATATTGTGGGGCCTCGACACCCGCTCCGGGTAGCCGGCCCGGGGCCCGACGAGAAGCGCTGCCACCAGGGCCGAAACCCCCGAGCTGATGTGCACCACCGTCCCGCCGGCGAAGTCCAGTGCTCCCATCTTCGCAAGCCACCCGCCTCCCCACACCCAGTGGGCCAGGGGGGCGTACACGAAGGTGGACCACAGCAGCGTAAACAGGGCAAAGGCTGGGAAGGCCATTCGCTCGGCATAGGCGCCGCTTATGAGGGCCGCCGTGATGACGGCGAACATACCCTGGAACGTGGCGAAGGCCAGGTGCGGAACCCCGTACTCCCCGAAGG
>DATCLL010000100.1:0-3541 GCA_036563935.1 Limnochordales bacterium
CGTCGGGCCCTGGCCATGCAGGCCGACGCGGCCGTGCGGGTGGAGGTTCCGGACCTGGATCCCCTGGACCCCGTGCAGACGGCCGCCGCGCTGGCCGATGCGGTGGGGCGGCTTTCCCCCGTGGACGTGGTGCTGTGCGGACGCCAGGCGGCCGACACCGACGCCGGGCAGGTGGGCCTGCTGCTGGCGGAGATGCTGGGATGGCCTGCGGTCACCCAGGTCATCCTGGCCCACCGGGCCGGCGAAGGACGGCTGCGGGTGGAGCGGGAGGCCGAGGATGGCACCGAGGTGGTGGAGGTGGAGCTGCCTGCGGTGCTGACGGCCACCAACGCGGAGGCGAACCTTCCCCGCATCCCCAAGGTGCGGGACGTGATGGCGGCGCACCGCAAACCCATCCAGGTCCTGACGCCGTCCCTGGCTGCGGAGCTGCGGCAGTGGGCCGTTCTGGAGGACCTGTACGTTCCCACCCGCGAAAGCCGCTGCCGGATGGTGGAAGGGGACAGCCCGGAGGCCAAGGTGGAGGCCCTGTTGCGGGAGCTGCGCCAGCTTCGGGTCCTGTGAAGGGAGCCGGTCTCGATGGCAACGGTTCTGGCAGTGGTGCTGCAGCAGGACGGAGGGCTGCCCTCCTGGGCGGGCGAGGTGGTGACCTGCGCGGCGCAGGCCGCCCGGGAGACCGGGTGGGAGGTTCAGGTGGCCGTGGTCGGTCCGGCAGGCGCCGGCCAGCCCGCCGGGGCGCCTGCTGGCACGGCTTCGCCGGCTGGGCCCTTCTCCCCGGCGAGGCTGGGCCGGGCCGGGGCCCGCAAGGTGTGGCAGGTGGCCGTGCCGGGCTCGGGGGACGGGTCGGGGGCCGAAGACCAGGAGCCGGTGCCGGCGGTGGCCGACCGCCTGGTGCGGCTGCTGGAGGCGCTGGCCCGGCGGCTTGAGCCGGCGGCGGTGGTGCTGCGCGGCGACGCAGTGGGCGCCTGCGTGGCGCCCCGCCTGGCCTGGCGGCTTCAGGCTGCCTGCGTGACGGACGTGGTGGGCGTTCGCAGTTCCCCCGGGGGCCCCGGGTGGGTGCGGCCCATGTACGGGGGCAAGGCCATGGCCGTCTGGGTTTCCCGGCGGCCCTGCACCGTGGTTGCCGTGCGACCTCGGGCCTTCTCGGGCGAGCCGGTCGAACAGCCCTCCGAGCCCTCCTCCGGCCAGGCGGCGGCAGCCGAGCTCCCGGTGGAGGTGCTGGCGCTGGAGCTGCCCCAGCAGGCCACAGCCCGGGTGCGCTGCGTGGAGCGGCGTCCGGCTCCGGCCCAGGAGGTGCGCCTGGAGGACGCCCGGGTGGTGGTTTCGGGCGGCAGGGGGATCGGCGGGCCGGAAGGATTTCAGCAGCTGCAGGAGCTGGCGCGGCTTTTGGGCGGGGCCGTGGGCGCCTCCCGGGCGGCGGTGGATGCCGGGTGGGTTCCCGCCACCCTGCAGATCGGCCAGACCGGGCGCATCGTGGCACCGGAGCTGTATGTGGCGGTGGGCATCAGCGGGGCCAGCCAGCACCTGGCCGGCATTTCGGGCGCCCGCCACATCGTGGCCATCAACCGGGATCCGGAGGCGCCCATCTTCCACGCGGCGGAGGTGGGCGTGGTGGAAGACTGGCGGCGGGTGGTACCCCTGCTCATCCAGCGCCTGAGGGAACACAAGGCCGGGGAGGTGGGCCGGTGAGGGCGGCGAGCGAGGCCGGGGAGCCCTCGCAGGGCGGCGAGGCGCTGGTGCTGTGGCACGTGGACGGGCCGGTGGCCCGCATCACCCTCAACCGGCCCGACAAGTACAATGCGCTGAACCTGCCCCTGCTGCAGGAACTCAGCCGGGCCCTGGACCGGGCGGAGGCCGACGACGGGGTGGGCGCGGTGGTGCTGGCCGGCGCCGGGCGGGCCTTCTGCGCGGGCGCTGACATCGCCGAGATGGCCGGGCTGTCGGGCCTGGCCGAGGCGGAGCGGTGGGTGGCGGCCCGGGCCGAGCACTTCCAGCGCCTGGCCCGCTTCCCCAAGCCGGTGGTGGCGGCCCTGCACGGCTTCGCCCTGGGCGGCGGGCTGGAGCTGGCGCTGCAGGCAGACCTGCGGGTGGCAGGGGAGAGCGCCCAGCTGGGACAGCCCGAGGTGCTCCTGGGGCTGTTGCCCGGGGCGGGGGGAACCCAGCGGCTGGCGCGCCTTTTGGGCCCGGCGAGGGCCCTGGAGTGGCTGTGGAGCGGGCAACGCATGACGGCCCGCCAGGCGCTGGAGCTGGGCCTGGTGCAGAGGGTGGTGCCCGACGGGGAGGTGCTGGCACAAGCCCACGAGCTGGCTGCCCGCATCGCCCGCCAGGCCCCGCTGGCCGTGCGGTTCATCAAGCGGTGCGTGTGGGAGGGGCTGGAGATGCCCCTGGCCCAGGGCCTGGCCCTGGAACGGCAGGCCTTCGCCCAGCTGCTGGCCACCCGGGACGGCCAGGAGGGCGTGCGTGCCTTTCTGGAGCGGCGGCAACCCCAATTCCAGGGCCGGTGAGGTGGCCTGCGCAAAGCGGGCGGGAAAGCGCAGGGGCGGGGAGAGGACAGCCGCCGGCCATGAAAGTGGCAGCTGGCTCTTTCCGGCTCAGCGACGAGCAGGAGGCCCTGCGGCAGCTGGCCCGCAGCCTGGCGGAGAAGCGCATCGCACCCCGGGCCGCCCAGTACGACCGCACGGGCGAGTTTCCCTGGGACGTGGTGCAGCTGTTCCGGGAGCAGGGGTTTTTCGCCCTGGCTGTGCCCGAAGCGTACGGAGGTGCCGGCGGCGGGCTTTTGACCCTGGCGCTGGTCATCGAGGAGGTGGCCCGGGCCGACGCCACGGCCGCGCTCATCCTGGCCGTGCAGTCGCTGAGCCCGCTGCCGCTGCTTTTAGGCGGCAGCGAGGCCCAAAAGCAGCGCTGGCTCCCCTCCCTGGCCGCCGGCGAGGCTCTGGGCGCCTTCGCCCTCACGGAGCCCGAGGCCGGGTCGGACGCGGCCGCCCTGCGGTGCCGGGCGAAGCGCACGGACGGCGGCTGGGTGCTGGAGGGCACCAAGCGCTTCATCACCCACGGCAACGTGGCCGACCTGCTCATGGTCTTCGCCCAGACGGACCCCGAGCGGGGGCACCGGGGCATCGCCTGCTTCGTGGTGCCCCGGGAGAGCCCCGGGGTGGTGGTGAGCCGTCTGGAGGAGAAGATGGGGCTGCGGGCGTCGCCGACGGCGGAGCTGGTCTTCGACGGGTGCTTCGTCCCGGACGAGCACCGGGTGGGGGAGGTGGGGGAGGGGTTCCGCATCGCGATGGCCACCCTGGCCCGCTCCCGGCCCGCCATTGCCGCCCAGGCCCTGGGCATCGCCCAGGGGGCCCTGGATTACGCGGTGGCCTACATGAAGCAGCGCCGGCAGTTCGGCCGCTACCTGGCGGAGTTCCAGGGGCTGCAGTTCATGGTGGCCGACATGGCCACCCAGGTGGAGGCGGCCCGCCAGCTGCTCTACTACGCCTGCCGCCTCATCCAGGAGCACGGCTACGGCCGCCTGCCCCCGGAGGTCAACCGCTACGCGGCC
>DATCLL010000101.1:0-10928 GCA_036563935.1 Limnochordales bacterium
GGTGGACAGCTTGCCCTTGTGCTCGGCCATGCGGCTGGAGTGCTCGATGACGCGCGCCACGGCGTCCCGTGCGAAGGGCAGCAACCCCTCCCTTCGGGTCACGGCCGCGATGAACTGCGCGTACTTGAGCGCGTGCGCGTCGTTGAGGGGCATCTCCACGTCGAAGTCCGCCAGCACCTTGAAGTACTTGCGGAACTCCTCATCCATGTACAGCAGCAGGTGGTACAGGTACGCGGAACCCACCAGGATGACCTTCACCTGCACCGGGATGGGCTGCGGCTTGATGCTGGTCACGGGCAGCAGCCCCATGTGCTCCGCGACGCTCTCGATGCGCACCTCGCCGCTTTTGAGGGCCCGCTTCAGTCCGTCCCAGGCCCACGGGTTTTTCAACAGGTCGGCGGCCTGCACGATGAGGTAGCCCCCGTTGGCCCGGTGCAGCGCCCCCGGCTTGATCATGGTGAAGTCGGTCACCAGCGTCCCGAACTCGTGCCGGTACTCCACCTTGCCGAACAGGTTGGTGAAGGTGGGGTTGCTCTCCACCACCACCGGGGCGCCCTGGGTGGCGTGGTTGTCCACGAACAGGTTCACCTTGTAGCGCACGAAGGCCCGCCGGCCCCGCCGGCGCAGCCACGGAAGGGGCTGCTCCGTCTCCTCCTCTTCCTTGAACTCGTCCAGGTTGTCGATGATGTCCCGTTCCACCCGGTTCAGGTACTCCAGCACCCGGGGATGGGCAGCGTACTTCTCCTTCAGCTCGGCCATGGGGTGGCTCACCGCCGCCAGGCCGATGCGCCGCTCCAGGTCCCGCACCGCCTCCTTGGCCTGCTTCTCCAGGGCCCGGATGCGCCGGGAGACCTCCGCCATGCGCTCGTGAAGCTCCTTGTTGGCCTGCTCCAGGCGCCGGCGGTCCTCCTCGTCCAGCGCCTCGAACTCCTCCTGGGTGATGGGCCGGCCCCCCACCAGGGGGATGGTGGCGAAGCCCGCGCTGGTGCGGCGCAGGGCGAAGCCCAGTTCGGCAGCAGCCCGTTCCGCCTGGTCGATGAGGGCCTGGCTCTGCTCCTGGAAGGCCCGGATGATGGCATCCCGCTGCTTTTCGTAGTCCTCGGACTCAAAGCGCCGGGGTATCTCCAGCTTCAGCTCCTCCACCAGCTCCTCCATGTCCTGGGCCAGCTTGGACCCCATGCCGGGAGGCAGGTGGATGGCCAGGGGCTCGTCGGGATTCTCGAAGTTGTACACGTACACCCAGTCGCCGGGGACAGGCTCGCGGCGGGCCTTCTCCTGGACGATGCGGCGTGCGTAGGTGTTCTTGCCCGTGCCCGTGGGCCCCGCCATGTAGATGTTGTAGCCAGGGTACTTCACCTGCAGCCCGAAGGCCATGGCGCGGGCGGCCCGTTCCTGGCCGATGATGTCCTGGAGGGGCTCCAGCTCCTCGGTGGTCTGGAAGGGGAGCCGCTCCGGGGGAAAGTGCACCCGCAACTGCTCGGGGCCCAGCTCCCTCGGCGTGCCGTGGCTGTTCACCTGCAAGGGCCCTCCCCTCGTCACGGATGATGGTGGATGGGGTCTGCCGCCACCGAAGCTTCCGCTGCCGGGCAGGACATCCTGCTGCCGCGGCGGCCCGCGCTATGCCGGGACCGGCCGCCACGGCGCCTGCATGCCGGCCGAGCCGTCCTCCTCCTCGTCGGCCTGGTCCCACCGGATGGGGGGCTGCACCCGGCGGCCCTCCAGGCCGGCCGCCACGGCCCTGTACGCCTCCCCGCCGGGATGCAGCGGGGAGAGGGTCCACACGGGCACCCCCTGCCGGGCCGCTTCGGCGAAGCGCACGCTTTTCACCACCGGCCAGTCGGCCACCCACGTGCGCTCTCCGAAACTCCGCCGCACCTCCTCCAGGGCCTGGCGGGCGTGCAGCGTCCGCCGGTCGTAGAGGGTGGGCACCACGGCCAGCACCGCCAGCTGGCTGTTCACCTCCAGGCGCACCCGCCTCAGCGCCCGCATCAAAAGCCCCAGGGCCCGCACCGCCAGGTACTCGCACGCCACCGGCACCACCACTCCGTCCGCGGCCGCCAGGGCGTTTTGCACCAGAAGCCCCAGCGAAGGCTGGCAGTCCACCAGAACGTAGTCGTAGCGGTCCCGCAGGGGCGCCAGAAGCCGCAAAAGCCGCCGCTCCGGGGCGGGATGCGCCACCAGCTCCATCTCGGCTACGGCCAGCTCCAGCCCGGAGGGCAGAAGGTCGGGGCCGTGGGGCGTAGCCAGCACCAGCTTGCCGGCTTCTGCCCTTCCCATCAGGCCGGCGGCCACAGTCGCCCGGCCGGCTTCGCCTGCCCGGCCCGGCGGATGGGCTCCCCCCGGCCCGCCCGCATCCCGGGCATCCCGCTGCCCGGCCTGCGGCCCCAGGGCCCAGGCCGTGAGGGCCGCCTGGGGATCCAGGTCCACCCAGAGCACCCGCCGCCCCATGGCCGCCCAGGCACAACCCAGGTGGAAGGCGGAGGTGGTCTTGGCCACGCCGCCCTTGGGGTTGCAGACGGCCACCACCCGGCTCAAGGCTCTCCCTCCTGCGCCGGGACATGTCTTGTGTCCCCGAAACCCGTGGCATTCGTCCCGTTGACACGCTGGAAACCCGGCGGGTAGATTGAAACCGACCTCCCTGAAAGGTGGGGACTGCCGTGGCCGCCACGCCCACGGAAGTTGCAGCGGTACTGGCGGATCCCACGCGATTCAAAATCTACGAAAGCCTGTCCCGCAGCCGCCCTCAGGCGTATACTGCCCACGAGGTCGCGGAAAAGTTCTTCCTCCATCCCAACGTGGCCCGCACCCACCTGGGACGCCTGGAGGAAGTGGGCCTGGTGGAGTCGTTCCTGGAAAAGAGCGGGCGAGGAGGCCGGCCCGCCCGCCGCTACCGGGCTCTGGACCGGGCGGTCACGCTGCAGTTCCCTCGCCGGGACTGGCTGTGGCTGGCCCGCCTGCTCACCCGCACGGTGGAGGAGCTGGGCCCCTCCGCCCTGGCGGCGGCGCAGCGCCTGGCCTACGAGGAAGGCCTGACCCTGGGCAGGGCCCTGGCCGGCCGGGTGCTGCGGCCGTCTGCCCGGCTGGCGGGAGTGGGGGTAGACGCCGAAGCGCCCTCCTCCGCGGCCGAAGCCCTGGCCCTGGAAAGCCTGCAGGCTGCCCTGGACGCCGACGGCGCCGTGGGGCAGGGAAGCTGGGAGCGGCGTGACGGCCAGCTGCACGTGCGGTTCTGCACGTGCGCCCTGCGGGAGATTGCCGAGGAGCACCCGCAGACGGTCTGCTCCCTGCACCGCTCGTACCTTCACGGGCTGGTGGAGGCCCTGGTGGGGCCCGTGGACATGGTGGCGGAAGGCTCCATGCTGGCCGGCGACGAGGCCACCTGCGACTGGCGGTTCTGCCCCGCCGGCGCCCCCTGTGCGGCCCTTTCTACCGCTGTCTCCACCCCCTAACACCCCCCTGCCGCTCCGGAACGGTGCGGCGGGCTCGCCCGGAGCATTCCGGGCCGGGCCCGCCGCACGGCCGGGGCGGCTGACCGCCGGCGGTCAGCCGCCCTGGTAGGCCGAATACCACGTGGAGCTCAGGCTTGCCGCCAGCTGCCGGCTGGGTTCGCCCAGCCGCCGGGTCCACGGGGTGCCCAGGCGGGAGGCGATGATGGCCAGCTTGCGCAGGTTGCCTGCTGCCCGGCTTTCCAGGAGCTCCCGGCGTCGGTCCGGATCCCGCTCCGCCAGCACGTCCTTCCAGACGGCCCGGCCCGCCATGTAGCCGCTGGCTCCTGCCCGGGAGGCGATCTCCACCTCCCGCACGAAGTCGTCGTAGTCCACGCCCTCGGAGAGGATCACCCAGGGTACCTGGCTGGCCTGGTCCAGCTGCCGGCAGTACTCGTACAGCCGCGCCTCGTCCTTCTCGAACTTCAGGTCCGCGGGGAACTCGGCCTTGAAGACATCGCAGCCCAGACCCGTCAGCTCCCTGGCGGTGCGGATGACCACCTCCGGCTTGGTGCGGGCGAACTCCTCGCTGGACTTGGACTGGCCCGGCACCAGCGGGTAGGAGACGGCCTCCAGCACGAAGAGGAGGTCCCACTTGCGGCACTCCTCCCCCACCCGCTGCACCAGCTCCCGCTGGCGGGCCGCCACGGGGGAGTCCGGGTGGTAGTACACCAGAAGCTTGGCGCCCGAGGCGCCCATCTTCTTTAACTTCTCCGGGCCCCAGTTGTCCAGAAGCTCCGTGATGCGCTCGGTATCCGAGCCGGTGTAGCCCGTCTTTTCCAGGGAGACCAAAAGCCCCACGTGGCCGGGCAAAACCCCTGCCGCGATGCACTGCGCCGCCCCGTACTCGGGGTCCAGCAGGACCGCGCTGGCGTGGGGCGCCAGGGCCCGGCACAGGTCCAGCTTGAAGCGCACCATGTCCTCGTCGCTGACGGCCTTGGGGTTTTCGGGGTTCAGCATGCGCTTAAGAGCCCCCCGGTGGTCCATGGCCGCCAGGAGGATGAACCCGTCGGGTGTGCTGATCTGCTGCAGACCCCGTAGCTTGCCGATGGAAAGCTTCACGGCCCTCACCTCTCCTGTGCGCCGGATCCGGCCGCCGCCTTCCCGGGCGCCGCCGCCCCCTCCAGGCGGCTCACCAGATCCAGCAGGTATTCCCGAAACGCCGGCCCCAGGTCCGGACGCTCCAGCGCCAGCTCCACCGTGGCCTGCAAGAATCCCAGCTTATCCCCCACGTCGTACCGGCGTCCTTCGAACACGTACGCATACACCGGCCGCTGCCGGGCCAGTTCCCGGATGGCGTCGGTGAGCTGGATCTCCCCTCCGGCTCCCGGCCCGGTGCGTTCCAGGATGGGGAAGATCTCGGGTTCCAGGATGTAGCGCCCCAGCACCGCAAGCCGGGAGGGAGCCCGGTCCCGGGGCGGCTTTTCCACAAAGTCCACCACCCGGAACAGCCGCGGTTCGCCCGTCGGCTGAGGGTCCACGATCCCGTAGCGGGACACCTGGTCGGGCGGCACCTCCTGTACCCCCAGCACGCAGCCCCCGGTGCGCTCGTACACCTCCATGAGCTGGCGCAGGGCAGGAAGCTCCGAGCGCACCACGTCGTCCCCCAGGAGCACCGCAAAGGGCTCGGAGCCGATGAAGGCACGGGCGCACCAGACGGCGTGGCCCAGCCCCCGGGGCTCCTTCTGGCGAACGTAGTGGATGTCCACCAGCTCCGAGACGTCCTGCACCAGCCTCAGCAGGTCCGGCCGGCTGTGGTTCAGCGCCACTTCCAGCTCCACGGACCGGTCGAAGTGATCCTCGATGGCCCGCTTGTTGCGGCCGGTGATGATGAGGATGTTCTCGATGCCGGAGGCCACCGCCTCCTCCACGATGTACTGGATGGTGGGTTTGTCCACCAGGGGCAGCATCTCCTTGGGCTGTGCCTTGGTGGCGGGCAAAAACCGGGTTCCCAGCCCCGCAGCGGGAATGACCGCCTTCCTCACCTGCAACTGCCCTTCCCCCGCTCCCCTTCTGGGCTCCCGCCGGCTAGCCCAGCACCTCGCGGAAGACCCGCACGAAGTTCTCCCCCAGGATCTTGCCGATGGCCTCGTCGGGGTAACCCATGCGTACCAGCGCCTCGGTCAGAGCCGGCAGGCGGCTTGCGTCCTCCAGGCCGGCCGGGGTGCTGGAGATCCCGTCGAAATCGGAGCCCAGCCCCACGTGGTCGGGCCCCACCAGCTGCACCACGTGGTCGATGTGGCGCACCACGTCCTGCAGCGTGGCCGTCCCCTCGCTGCGCAGGAAGCCCGGGTAGAAGTTGACCCCTATGACTCCCCCCTTCTGGGCCAGGGCCCGGATCTGGTCGTCGGTGAGGTTACGCTGGTGCGGGCAGAGGGTGTACGCATTGGAGTGGGAGGCCACCACCGGATGGCGGCTGAGCTCCAGCACCTCCCAGAAGCCCGCCGGGGACAGGTGGGAGACGTCCACCACCATTCCCAGCTCGTTCATCTCCTGCACCACCCGCCGCCCGAAGGCCGTCAGACCCGCACCCCTGGGCTCGCCCACGCCATCGCCCAGCTCGTTGCGCACGTTCCACGTAAGCCCCGCCGCCCGGACGCCCAGCCGGTAAAAGGCGTGCAGGGCCGCCAGGCTTCCTCCCAGAACCTCGCACCCCTCCAGGGCGGCGATGACCCCGATCCTCTCCGCTTCCTCCCGCAGGCGGTCCATGTCCGCACCCCGCAGAACCCACCGCAGGGTTTCGGGGTGCGCCGCCACCTCCGCGGCCAGCGCGTCCAGGATTTCCAGGGCCCGCAGCGTGTTCCAGGCCGGTGGCACCGACGGGGGCACGAAAAGGGTGAAGACCTGCACCCGCACTCCGCCCGCCAGAAGCCGCGGCAGATCCACGTGCCCGCCCTTGCCCGTCTCGCCCAGCCGCCTTCGACCCTCTGCCACGTCCAACGCGATGGTGTCGGCGTGCGCGTCGAAGACCAGCCAGCGGCGGTGCAGCCGCCGGGCCCGCTGTGCCAGAGGTTCCTCCTGGGATGCTGACGGGGCGGGGTCCACCTCTGCCCCGGCGCCGTGGCCGAGCCCCGCCATGGCCACCCACCCCCGGGAGGACTGCCGGGGAGGAGATTAGGCGCCCGCGCCCCATCTCCCTGCGCGCGGGGCAGGGGAATGGGGGGCTGGAAGGCGAGTAAGCCTTTCCCCGGGCTCCCGGCAGGGTTTCCGGTGGCACCTTCGAATGAAACGGCACGGCCGCCGGCCGGAGCGTGTCGACGGGCCTCCAGAGGCTGTCAGGGGAGAGCGGGGAGAAGGTCATGTCGGCCAGCATGGCAGAGGACGCCGCCGGGGGAGTGCGGGCGGTAGGCGGGACTTCCGCGGCGGTGGTTCGGCCTTCCGACAGTCCCCGGCTCGCCCTGCGCCAGCTGGTGCGCTATGCCGAGGCAGGCCCGCCCGGCAAGGAGCTGTCCCGGGCCTTCGTGGAGTTCTTCGGGCCGGACACCGAGGCGCGCCGGGGCCCGTCAGGGGCCAGCGGGGCCCTGTTCATGGAGTGGTTCCTCTTCGACCGGCCCATGGCCTCGGGGGAGACGCCGGCGCGCCAGTTCGCCCTGGCGTCGGCGTCGTTGAGCCTGCGGCAGCGGCGGCTGTTTTTCGAGCTGGCCGACAGCATGCCGGGCTTTTTCGAGGTGGTGGGCTTCGGCGCCGGGGGCATGTGGCTGGTGCCGTTCCCGGACCCGTCGGGCCAGCGCTCGGGTGAGGCCACCAGCCACGCCATCTGGGTGGAGGAGCCCCTGGCCTCCCGGCGTCTGTCCCGGGGCGACATCGTCTGGACGCGCCTTTTGCGGTGGAGGTCCCGGTGGCACCTGGCCACCTGCTGCTTCGTGCTGCCCGCTTCGGCCCGCCAGAGCCTGCAGCCGCTGGCCCGGCTGCGGCCCCGCTATTCGGAGCAGGGCTGGCGGCGGCTCATGGGGCAGCTGCAGCCCCAGTTCTTCCGGGACCTGCTGGCAGACCGGGAGGATCCCGAGCCCATTGCCGGGCCGGACAGCCTGCCCCTGTCCGACGCGGAGCGGCGCTACTACGTGCAGCTGGCAGGTCACCTGATCCACAAGGGGGCCCTGCGCTCGGCCCTTCGGCTGTACTGGCGGGTTCTCAACGACAACCCCCGGGACGTGGAGGCCCGCCTGGGAGTGGCCCAGGCCCGGTGGCGGCAGGGTCGCCTGGGGGCTGCGGAGCGGGCGCTGCGCAGCGTGCTGGGCGACGAGCCCGAGCATCCTGCAGCCATGCGGCTTTTGGGGCAGCTTTTGCTGAGCCGGGGAGAGGTGCGGGAGGGAGAGGCGCTGCTGCGCTCCTACGTGGAGCGCACGGCCCATCCCGAGCCGCAGGTGCTGTTCAGCCTGGGCCGGCTGTCGCTTTTGCGGGGGCAGGTGGCGCAGGCCCTGGAGCTGTTCCAGCGGGCCCTGCGGGAGCAGGCCAGCGGCCGCCACGCCGGCGGGTGGCCGGCGGGCGGTGGGCCCGGGGCAGCGGCAGCCTTGCCGGGGGTGGCTGACGGGGACGGCGACCCGTACGGGCGGCTGCTGGTGGAGGTGGGCTGGGAGCTTTTGCGGGCCGGTCAGGTGAGCCACGCCAAGACGTTCTTCTCGGCCGCCTGCTCGTCGGGGCGCTCCCGGGCGGTGCAGGCCTCGGCCTGGCACGGCCTGGGAGAGAGCCTGTCCCGTCAGCGCCGGTACCTGCAGGCGGCTACCGCGTACATGCAGGCCCTGCGGATGGGGTTGGACCAGCCCAAGCTGTGGGCCGAGGTGGGCCGCTGCTACGCCCGCTGCGGGCGGCTGCAGGAGGCCGAGGCGGCCTACCGCACCAGCGTGAACCGGCTGCCCGGCTACGCCCGGGGCCTCACGGGGCTGGCCGCGGTGCACCTGCGCCGGGGCCTGGTGGAAAAAGCCCTGGCCGAGGCACGCCGGGCCCAGGCCCTGGAACCCACCGACAGCCGGGCCCTGGCCATCGCCGGGGCGTGCTGGCTGCGCCAGGGCATGCCCCAGCAGGCCGCCCGGCTTCTGGCCCGGGCGGTGGCCCTCAATCCCCGGGACGTCAACGCCCGCCGGCTCTGGCAGGCGGCCCTGCGCCGGCTGGAGGCAGCTGGCGACCCGCAAGCCGTCCACCAGCCCGACGGCCAGCCCGCCCGGGAGCGGGCGCGGTAGAGGGGCGCCGGCAGGGGGTCACGGCGAGCCGAAGCGCTGGATGAGGCGGGCGATCTCCTGCTGGGTCCTCTCCACCGCCGCCTCCCGCATAGGGCCCAGGTGGGGCGCTTCCTGCAGCTTGGTCTCGATGTTGGCCAGCATCATGGACTCCACCCGGCGCAAAAAGGCGGTCAGGGCCGAACCGTCCACGGGTTCCCCCAGCTCCCCGGCCGCCGCCTTGCGGCAGAACTCCTCCAGGTCGATAAACTGCTCCGTGGCCATCTCGGTGTAGCGCTCCCACAGCTGCTCCGCCGTCACGGCCGTTCCTCCTCCCCGGGCAGTATACCACCGGCAAGCCCAAGCCTTGGAAGGCCGGTTCGGACAGCTTCCGTTAGGCAAGCCAACGCAGCAGGAAAAAGAGATCCAGGCAGCGAACCCATGCTCGTGTCAGGGTCGTGGCAAGCCATGCGACACCCGTGGTTCGCTGAAGCCCCGCAGAGCAACGGAGAGGAGGCGGCCGCCGGCGCGGCGGCCGGGCCGGATCCGCTGGCGCTGCGCATCGGGCAGAGGATCCGGCGCAGGCGGGAGGAGCTGGGCATCACCCAGCAGGAGCTGGCCGGCCGGGAGCTGACCCGCGGCTTCATCAGCCAGCTGGAGAAGGGCATCGTCATGCCCTCGCTGAAGTCCCTGGAGATCATCGCCGCCCGTCTCCACAAGCCCCTGGCCTACTTCCTGCAGGAGGAACCGTCGTCGCCCCCTGCCGCGCAGGCCTCCAGGCATCTGGAGCTGGCCTGCCAGCACATGGTCCTGGGGGACGAGCCGCGGGCCGAAGAGCTGCTGCAGCGGGCCCACCAGCTGGCAGGCGAGGCGACGGACAGCCCGGCCTTCCAGGGCCGGCTCGCTCTGGCCCGGGCAGCCCGGGCCCGCAGGGCCGGGCAGGTTGCCGCGGCGGCCGAGGAGCTGGCCCGGGCAGCCCAGCAGCTGTGGCTGGCCGGGGATGAGGAGGCAGCCCTGCAGGCCCAGGTGTGGTGGGCGGAAAGCCTCCTGGCCCTGGGTGAGGCCCCGGCGGCGGCACGGGGGCTGGAAGAGGCGCTCCTTCGCACGGCCGGCCTTCCCCCCTTGCGGCCCCAGCTGCGCCTGCAGGCTCGGGCCCTTCTGGGGATCTGCCTGCAGCGGGCGGGCCGGCCGCAGGAGGCAGCAGCCCTCCTGGAGCAGGTGCTGCAGGAAAGCGAGCGGTGGGGGATCTGGCCCTATCCGGACCAGGTTCTCCTGGCCCTGGGGCTGGCCCTGGAGCGGGAGGGTCCCCGGGCAGCCGCTTCGGCCGCATCACGATTGCACCAGGCCTCCTGCGTCGCAGAGGCGCTGGCGCACGACCGGGTCCGGGCCCGGGCCCTGCAGGAGCTGGCCCGCCTGGTGGCCCGGGAGGATCCCGAGCGGGCCTGCCAGGCCCTGGAAGCCGCGTACCGGTGCGCCCAGCAGGCACAAGACAGCCGCTGGGCAGCCTCGCTGCTCGGGCAGCTGGCCGAGCTTCTGGCGGAGCGGGGCCTGCCAGGCCAGGCGCTGTCGGTGCTGGAGCAGGCGTTGGAGCAGGCGCAGGGAGCGGAGCGGGTGCGGCTTTTGGTGCGCCAGGGGCAGCTTTTGGCGCAGCTGGGCGAAGACGGGCGGGCGAAGGCGGTGCTGGAGCAGGCCCTGCAATGGGGGGAGCGGGAGGGGGATCCTCGGGACGTGGCGGCCGCCTGCTCCCAGCTGGGACAGCTTCTGCGCAGGCAGGGGGACCACCAGGCGGCGGGGGAGTACCTGGCCCGGGCAGTGGCCCTTTACGAATCGACGTCGCCGCGATAAAACGAAAACGGGGTTCGGAGGGTTTGACGGTGCGCTGGCCGTGGTCTCGACATCCCGTCTGTCGCATCTGCGGACGGCCCATGACCGTGGAAGTGGTTCGCTATCCTGCCCGCAGCGGCGAAGGGCGGCCGCTGGTCTGGGACGGGGTTCGCTACTACCGCTGTCCCGAAGGGTGCAGCACCGCCTTCTATGACTTCAAGAAGGCCAGGCTGGTAGGGCCGCACGCCCCCTCGGCCCGCACCCAGGCCATGCAGCAGGCGGCCTGGGCCCTGACGGGCGTGTACGTGGCCGTGGGCCTGGTGGTGCTCTTCCTGCTGTTCGCCTACGGCGTAAGCGCCGTACCCGTGCCGGCACCGTGGGTGCGCTGGCTTCTGTGGGCGTTGCTGGTGGGTGGCTTTGCCACCATCGCCGGCCTTCTGGTGGCACCGGCCCGGCAGGGGCAGCCCGG
>DATCLL010000102.1:0-1676 GCA_036563935.1 Limnochordales bacterium
AGGTGCATACGGCTCGTGACGGCCAGGAGGCGCTGCTGCGCCTGCCGGAACTTTCACCCGACGTGGTCACCCTGGACGTGAACATGCCCGGGATGGACGGGCTGGCCTGCCTGCGCCGCATCATGGAGCAGTTCCCGAGGCCCGTCCTGATGGTCTCCTCCCTTACCCAGCGGGGGGCCTGGCAGACGCTGGAGGCGCTGCGGCTGGGTGCCGTGGACTACATCCCCAAGCCGCACAGCACCGGCGCCCTCATCGACCCCCAGTGGGCCGCCGAGCTGGTGGAGAAGGTGCGGGCAGCCCACAGGGCCCGCATCCGGGCACGCCGGCCGCCCGGGCTGGGACGCGAGTCGGGGCGCGGTGCATCCGAACCACCGGAAGGAGCGGGTGGCGTGTCTGCCGCCGCAGCCGTACCGGGGCTGGTGCTGGTGGGTGCCTCCACCGGTGGGCCGGGGGCCCTAGAGGAGCTGCTGGCGCGCCTGCCGGCCAACTTTCCCCTTCCGGTCCTGGTGGCCCAGCACATGCCGCCGGGGTTCACCCAGGTGTTCGCCCAGCGGTTGGCTCGCCACGTACCGCTGGCGGTGCAGGAGGTCAACGGGCCGACGCCGCTGCGGGCCGGGCTTGTGGTCATCGCCCGGGGCGGGGCCGACGTGGTCGTCAGCGGGCAGCGGGGCGGGCCGGCCGTGGCGCAGGATGTGGAGATCGACCCGGGCCTGCGCTGGCATCCCAGCGTGGAGCGCATGGTACGCTCGGCCATGGAAGTGTTTCCGCCCCAGCACCTGCTGGCCGTGCAGCTGACGGGCATGGGCAGCGACGGGGCCGATGCCATGGCCGAACTGCGGCGGCGGGGCGGCTGGACGGTGGCCGAGTCCGAGGAGTCGGCCGTCATCTTCGGCATGCCCAAGGAACTCATCGAGCGGGGCGGAGCCAGCGCGGTGCTCCCGCTGGAACGCATCCCGGCCGCTCTGGTGGAACAGGCGGCCCGGGTGGCCGGAGCGAAGGCACAGCCCGTGGGGCAGGACTGAACTGCGGCGAGGGTGACGGCGCGGGATGCGCTGCAAGCCAGCGACGTCGCCCCGGCAGCGAACGGACGGCGTGCGCGTCCCGAATCATGGCGATGCGCCTCCCCCTGAGCGCCGCTGCGGAAAAGGGGGTTGTCACCGTGCATCCCGACGCCCGGCTCGGCTGGGTGCATGTGAGCGTGGCCGACCTGAGCCGCTCCGTGGCTTTTTACGAGGGCGTGCTGGGCCTGCGGGTGCTGCGGACCGCGCCGGGCTTTGCCGCCGTCGGCGTACGGGAAAGCGACGGGGCGCCGGTGCCTCTTATCTTCCTTTCCCACCAGCCCCATGCACGCCCGAAACCCCCGCACTGCCGGGGGTTGTACCACCTGGCCCTTCGGCTGCCCACGCGGCGGGCGCTGGCGCAGGCCCTGCTTCGGCTGGCCCGGCACCGGTGGGCCATCGACGGGGCTGCTGACCACTGGGTCAGCGAGGCGGTCTACCTGTCGGACCCCGACGGGCACGGCATCGAGCTGTACGCGGACCGTCCCCGTGAGCAGTGGCCCCGGCGGGGTGACCGCATCCTGATGGCCACCGAACCGCTGGATTGGGAGGGTCTGATGGCCGAGGCCCATGCGCCAGACCCCATCCCTGCGCAGGGTCGCGGGCAGAGCCTGCCGG
>DATCLL010000103.1:0-24912 GCA_036563935.1 Limnochordales bacterium
GGGCTGTGGGAGCAGCTGGCGCAGCCCGGCAGACCCCGGCGGCCAGCCAGGCGTACAGCCGCCCCCGGCCGGGGCGGTGGGTCGGCCGCCGTCGGGGCGTCGCCGCTTCTGGTGGCCGTGGAGCACTCCCTGCCGCCTGTCCCGCTTGGCCCTTCCGCTAATCCTGCCCCCGCGCCCGCCCCCGCCGCCGCTGTTCGGACCCGCCGCGCTCTTGCCGGCGAGCAGGCGGTGGTGGCGGCTGCCCGCATCCTGGCCCGCCGGGGTCTGGCCGTGTGGGCGGCAGTGCCGCCGTGGGTCACCTGGCAGGGGCGGCCCCAGGGCGCCTACTGGCGCGCCCTGCGCCTGGGGCAGCTCCTGGGGGCGGCGCAGCGCATCGTGGTGTGGGCGCCCCCACCCCAGCCGGAGGACGGCCGGCCGGCCCTGGCCGCCCTAAAGGCGTGGTTGCGGGGCCTGCGGGCGGTGCGGCCCCCGTGGGGCATCCTGCTGGGCCTGGACCTGTGGCCGTGGCGGTACGCTCCCGGCCCGGTGGGACGGTTGGTTCCACAGAGCCGCCTGTCCCACCGGGACAGCGTGCTGTGGGAGTGGAGGCGCCGGCGCCTGGCAACCCCCTCGGGCCAGGAGGTGATAGCCCGCTGGCGCCCCGAGGCGCTGCGGGAACTGCTCCTGGCCGTCCACTGGTGGGGCCTGGGAGGGGTGGTGCTGGCAGGCCTGGACGGCTGCGACCCGGCTCTGCTGGAGCTGGCGGCCCGCTTCCTGGTGGCCATCCCCGCGCCCTCCCCGGGGGCAGCACCTCCCGACGTGACGCCCGGCCCACCCGCATAAGGATGGGTGCAAGCTCGGGCGAGGGGGGCCCCTCCGTGGCAGCCAGAATCCGGGAGGAACAGGTGTGGCTCTCCCGCCACCTGGAGGAGCGCCTGGCGGAGACGACGGCGTCGGGCACGCTGCGCTTGCCCGGCGAGCTGCCGGACGTGGCCAGGGCCGTCCACTGGCGGGGCTTTGCGTGCGTGGAGAAGGTGACCGCCCAGCCGCAGCTGGGTTGGGTCGAGGCGGCGGGGCGGGTGCGGGTGTGGGTCTCGTACGTGGCCGCCGGCTCCGAATCCCCCGACCCGGCGGCAGCGGTGTGGGGCGGCAGGCTGGAAGGGGAGCTTCCCTTCACCTACCGGCTGGACGCCGGAACCTTTCACGACAGCGCCCGCTGGAGCGTGCGGGCCCAGGTGGGCGCCGTGGACGGCCGCTTCCGGGCAGACGGCCGCACGGCGGACGTGGACGTGGTGCTGCAGCTGGCCTTTCAGGGCGTGGAGCGCCAGCCCACCCGCCTGGTCACCCACGCCAGCTCCACCGGCCCCTGCCGCATCGAGGCCAGCACCACCCTGCTGCGCACCAGCCTGGCGGAAGCCCTGGAGCGAACGCGCGTGCAGGTCTCCGACGAGCGGGAGCTGGGGGCGAACCTCCCTGCTGCCGCCGGCCGGCCCCGGGTGGTGGAGGTGGAGGCCACTCCCGCCATCACCCAGGCCCGGGTGGAGGCCGGCACGGTCAGCGTGGAGGGCGTGGTGCGCTTCGACGTCCTGTTCGTCCAGCCCCGGCCGGCCCGGGCCGCTGCCACCGCCCCTGAGCCCGCCGACGCCGCCGAGGCGGCCTCCCCCGAGGCGACGGCCGGCGCCGACCGAGGGTGGGAGGTGAGCTGGGCCAGCTGGACCTCCGGAGAGGCCTTCCGGTTCACCCTCCCCGTGGAGCAGGCCCGTCCCGGCGACACCGTGCGGGCCCGGGCCACCGCCGCCGATGTGGTGGCGCGCCCTGCGGGAGGTTCCCGCTTCGCCTTCGAGGTGGAGGTGGAGCTGGAGGTCGGCCTTTACAGCCCCCGGGCCGTGCAGGTGGCCACGGACGTGCGGGGATGCGAGCAACTGCCCGTGGAACAGCGCAAGTCCACCGTCACCGTGGAGCAGTGGCTGGCGGAGCTCCGCCGCAGCTTCGCGGCCTCGGCCACCCTGGAGCTGCCCGCGGGGCTTCCCCCGGTGGAGCGGGTGCTGTGGGCCGGCGTGACGCTGCACCCGCACCCGCCCCGCCCCGACGGCCCCAGGGTGCTGGTGAGCGCGTCGTGCACGCCCTGGATGTTCTACGTGCCGTACAAGGCCGACGCCCGCACGGGCGGCCTGGGGTTCGTGGAGTGGACCGGGGCCATGGCGCTGGAGCAGCCCCTGGCCCTGCCGGAACTGCGGCCCGGCGCCCAGCTGGCTTGTTCGGTCTCCTTCGCGGGGGTGGCGGTGGAGGCAGACCTCATCAACCGCCAGACGGTGGAGCTGTCCGTGGCCGGAATCCTGCTCCTGGGCGGGCGGCAGGCCCACGCGCAGGAGGTGGTGGCCGAGGCGGTGGCCATCCAGGCCAGGGCCCAGGACCCGCCGCCCTTCTTCTACCTGGTGGTCACCCAGGCCGGCGACACCCTGTGGAAGCTGAGCCGCCGCTACGACGTGCCGGTGCAGGCCCTGGTGGAGGCCAATCCGGAGCTGCAGGCCGTCCCCGCAGAAGAGCCGTTGCCGGCCGGGCGCAAGCTGTTCGTGCGCCGGGGGGGCTGAGCGGTACCCGGGCGCGGTTGATGGGGTTCGGCGGCCATGCTAAGCTGGGTCGGGGCTGGTTGCCATCCTGGCCGGGGGAGGTCCCATGGAGACGGCGGCTGCGGCCACCGCCGAACTGTCCCGTATCCTGGTGTTGCAGCTGTGCCCCATCGGCGACACCCTGTTCGGGACGCCGGCGCTGCGCGCGCTGCGGGGGCGCTTCCCCTCCGCCCACATCACGGTGGTGACGTGGGCCTCCAACCGGGACATCCTGGCCGGGAACCCTCACGTGGACGAGATCGTGACCGTCCCGGGGGCCCTGAAGCTGCCCAAGGTTCTGCGCCGGCTGGCGGAACAGGACTTCGACGCGGTGGTGGGCCTGTCCAACATGGGCAGCTGGCTCACCATCTTCACCTCCGCCCGGGTGCGGGTGGGCTTCAACAGCCAGACCCTGGGGTGGCTGTACACCGCCGCCGTGCCGGACCGGCGGGACCGCCACGCGGTGGACTACTGCCTGGACGTGGTGGCCGTGCTGGGCGCTCGCCCCCTGGGCCGCCACCTGGAGATTTTCCTGTCGGAGCAGGACCGCCAGGCGGCCCGGCGGCTCCTGGAAACCCTGGAACGGGAGGCCCGCCCGGCCGGTGGACAGGCCCCCTTGCGGGTGGCCATGCACCCGGGCGGGCGCTACTTCCCCCTGAAGCGGTGGTCGCCGGCGGGCTTCGCCCACGTGGCGGACTACCTGGCGGGGCAGTACCGGGCGCAGGTGGTGCTGGTGGGTGGCCCCGATGACGTGCCCCTGGCCCAGGCCATCGTGGAGGAGTGCCGTCTGGCGGAACCGCTGGTGGCGGCCGGGCGCACCACCCTGAAGCAGACCGCGGCCCTCATCGAACTGTGCGACCTGTTCGTGGGCAACGACTCCGCCCCCACCCACCTGGCGGTGGCGGTGGGAACCCCGGTGGTGGCCCTGTTCGGCCCCACCAGCGTGACGAACTTCCGCCCCCTGGGCCCCCACGACGTGGTGGTCCGCAAGGAGCTCCCCTGCAGCCCCTGCTTCCGGTGGCTGGGCGGCAGCATGCAGCACCTCTCCGGCCTGCGGGGTCTGGAGGGGTGCCCCGAGTGCATGCGCCTCATCACGCCGCAGGACGTCATTGCGGCCATCGAGCGGCAGCTGGACCGCCTGAACTTGCGGCGGGCCCGGCAGCTGGAGCGGCCGGCGGGCAGGCCCGGCCCATCCCTGGATCCGCTGCCCGTGGTGGCCTGCGGGCCCGCCGCCTGCCCGGTGGGCCCCGGCCGGCCCGTGCACAAGGTTCAGGAGCTGGACGACTGGTGAGCTCCCGCCCGCCGGACAGCCGCCTGGCTACCGGCAGGCTGGCCAGGGCGGTGGGTGTCACCGTGGCGGCCGGGGCGGCGGCGGTGGCCGGTCTGGCCGCGGCCGGCGGCATGGGGGCCGGCGGGCCGGCCTGGCGGGCGCTTGCGGACCTGGACCCCGGGTACGTGGCGGCGGCCCTGGGGCTGACGGTGCTGGCCTGGTGGCTGCGGGTGGTGCGCAGCACCGTGCTGGTGCGCGCCCTGGGCGCCGCCGTCCCCCCGGGGCGTATGTTCGGCCACTACCTGGCCAGCGTCTTCGTCTCCCACGTGACCCCCACCAGCACCGGCGGGGTTCCGGTCTTCGTCTACCTTCTGGTGCGGGAGGGCCTCAGCCCGGGGAGGGCTGCGGCGGTGGCGCTGCTGGATTCGGGGCTGGTGGCCGTGTGGCTTGTGGCGGCCTGGCCCCTGGCCCGCTGGTGGGCGGGCGGCTCGGGGGGCCGGGTCGACGGGACGGGGTTGATGTGGGCGCTGGTGGCCGCCACCGGCCTGGCGGCGGCCCTGGCCGCGGCCGCGGTGGCGTGGCCCCAGGGTGCCATGCGGGCCCTGCTGGCCCTGCGGCGGCGGCTGGCAGGCCGTCCCGGCGCTGCCGGGGCGGGCTCAAAGCCCCGGCACGGGCAGTGGCTGCGCCGGCGCCTGCGGGGGGCGGTGCGGGAGTCGCTGCGGCTTTTGTGGGCGGTACGTTTTTTCGTGGTGCGCCGGCCCCTGGCGCTGGCTTTGGCGGTGGTGACCACGGGGCTGTACTGGGCCGTGTACCTTTCCATCCCCTGGGCCGTGGTGCGCGGCCTGGCCGGCAGGGCCTCCTGGCCGGAGCTGGCGGTGCGGCAGGTGGCCTTCAACCTGGCCCAGGCCCTCATCCCCACCCCGGGCGGCAGCGTGGGGGCGGAGCTGATGATGGCCTACCTGCTGCGGGGCATGGTGGCGCCGTCCCGCCTGGCGGTGGCCGTGGCGGTGTGGCGGCTGTGCACCTTCTACGCCAGCCTGGCCGTGGGCTTCGCCGCCTTCGTGCGGGTGGTGGGCGCCGGGTGGGGCGACGGCGCCGGGCGGGGCGACGGGCGCGCCGGAGCCGGCGGAACGGGGACGGGGGGACGGCCGGCCGTTGGGAGAAGCCGACAGGCAAACCGGGGCCCGGGGCGAATCCCCCCAGGGGGTGAACGCCTTGGCCGCGCAGCGGCGCCCTGACGACCAGCCGGCGCTGGCGCCGGTGCCGGTTCCCGTGGACGCCGGCTGCGTACGGGACCTGCTCCGGCTCGCCCGCGGGCGGCGGGTCGCCGTGGTGGGCGACGTCCTGGTGGACCATTACCTGTACGGGGAGCCCGTGCGCATCTCCCGGGAGGCCCCGGTGCTCATCCTGCGCTACCTGGACGAGGAGGACCGCCCGGGCGGCGCGGCCAACGCCGCCGCCAACGCGAGGGCCCTGGGGGGCACGGTGCGGGTGGTGGGGCTGGTGGGCGACGACCCCCCGGCCCGTCAGCTGCAGCGGCTGCTGGAGGCCCGGGGCATCCAGCACAGCCTGGTAAAAGATCCCGATCGGCCCACCACCGTCAAAAGCCGCATCGTGGCCGCCGGCCGCCAGGCCGCCTGCCAGCAGGTCTTGCGGGTCGACCGCTGGGAAAGCCGGCCGCCCGGCGAAGAAGTTCAGCGGCGGCTGGTGGAGCAGGCCGTGCAGGCGGTCCGGGAAGCCGAGACGGTGATCCTGTCCGAGTACGGGGCGGGAACCCTGGCGCCGGCGGTGGTAGAGGCGGTGCTGCGGGCGGCCCGGCAAGAGGGTGTTCCGGTGGTGGCCGACTCCCGCTACCGCCTGCCGGAGCTGCGGGGCGTCCAGGCGGCCACGCCCAACGTGCCCGAGGCGGAAAGCGTGCTGGGTCGCAGCCTGGCAGGCGAGCACGAGCTGGTGCGGGGCGGCTGGGAGCTGGCATCCCGCCTGGGGGTGCGGCTTCTGGTGCTCACCCGGGGCGACGAGGGGATGTCGCTGTTTTTCCGGGACGAGGGGCGGGCGTTGCGCCTGATGCCCTACCGGCCCCGGGAGGTGTACGACGTCAGCGGCGCCGGCGACACGGTGGTGGCGGCGGTGGCGTTGAGCCTGGCCTGCGGCGAACCGTACAGCCTGGCCGGCTGCCTTTTGGCGGCGGTGGCAGCGGGGCTGGTGGTGGGAAAGCCGGGCGTCGCCACCCCGGAGCTCCACGAGGTGGAGGCCGCCCTGCAGGAGTGGACCCCCCAGCTGTTTGCCTGGCCTGCCGCCCCCGACGGGGCGCTGGGCGCCACGCCTGCCGCCAGCAGGGGCTCACCCCGGGGGGTGACGGGGCCGGCGTGACCAGCCGGGAACGGGTGGTGGGCCTGGAGCAGGCGGCCCGGTTCGTGCAGGAGGTGCGGGGCCGGGGCGGAACGGTGGCCTTCACCAACGGGTGCTTCGACCTGCTGCACGCAGGCCACGTGGAGCTTTTGGAGACGGCCCGCTCCCTGGCCGACGCGCTGGTGGTGGGCGTCAACGGCGATGACAGCGTGCGCCGGCTCAAGGGGCCGGGAAGACCCCTGCAGGCGGCTTCGGACCGTGCCCGGGTGGTGGCGGCCCTGCGGGCCGTGGACCGGGTGGTGGTCTTCGAGGCCCTCACCGCGGAGGCGCTGCTGGCAGAGCTGAAGCCGGACGTGTACGTGAAGGGCGGCGACTACACCTTCGACACCCTGCCCGAGCGGGAGGCCGCCCGGCGGGTAGGGGCGAGGGTGGTGCTGGTGCCCTTGCTGGAGGGCAGGTCCACCACGGCTCTGGTGCGCCGGATGGGGGGCGGCGGGGCGTGACGGGTAGGTGGGAAGGATGAGCCTGGGGTGACCGCGCAGGAACTTCTGGCCAGCCGCCCGGCCATCCTGGCCGACGGGGCCATGGGCACGGAACTGCACCGGCGGGGCGCCTCCCTGGAGGTGCCCTTCGACCTGCTGAACCTCACGGACCCCGACCGGGTGCGCCAGGTGCACCTGGACTACATCTTCGCCGGCGCGGAACTCATCACCACCAACACCTTCGGCGCCAACCCCATCCGGCTGGCCTCCCACGGGCTGGCGGAGCGCACCCGGGCCATCAACCTGGAGGGGGTCAAGATCGCCCGCCACGCCCGCGAAATCGCCGGGCTGCCCGTGCTCATCGCCGGCGACATCGGCCCCGTGGGCAAGGCCCTGCAGCCCCTGGGACCCCTGAGCGAGCAGGAGGTTCTGGACGCCCTGCGCCGCCAGGTGGAGGCACTGCTGGCGGGGGGCGTGGATCTGTTCCTCATCGAGACCCAGTCCGACCCCCGGGAGCTGCTGTTGGCCGTGCGGGCCGTGCGGGAGCTGTCCCGGCTGCCCGTGGTGGCCGAGATGAGCTTCTCCGCGGAGGGGCGGGCGCTGTACGGGGCGTCGCCCCGGCAGATGGCCGGGGCCATCCAGGAGCTGGCCGCCGACCAGCGCCCCCAGGTGGTGGGCGTCAACTGCGGCGCCGGCCCGGCCCCCGTGCTGGAAGCCATCCTGCAGCTTCGCCAGGCGCTGGCCGATGGCGGCGTGGAGGTTCGGCTTTCCGCCATGCCCAACGCCGGCCACCCCACCCGGGTGGGCGACCGCTGGATCTACATGGCCATCCCCTCCTACTTCGCCGAATTCGCCCGCCGGTTCGTGGAGGCCGGGGTGCAGCTGGTAGGCGGCTGCTGCGGCACCACGCCCGAACACATCCGGGCCATGCGCCAGGCCCTGGACGAGATGGGACACACCCTGCCCGAGCCGTGGGCCCAGGCCTTGCGGGAACACGAGGCCCGGCGGGCGGCGGCAGGCAGCGGCGTGGGGGCCCGCCCCTTCGTGGCCGGGGAACCCAAAAGCGTCCCGCCCGCTTCGGCGGGCCAGGGCGCCGTCCAGGTGCGTGCTCCCCGCGCGCAGGCCGCCCCCGAGGCGGTGGCCGTCTCAAGCCCCCTGCCCGAGGATTCCGTGTTCGCCCGGCCGGGCCACTTCATCGTCAGCGTGGAGCTGGATCCGCCCCGGGGGCCGGTTCCCCAGAAGGTGGTGGAGGGGGCCCGGGCCGTGAAGGCGGCGGGCGCCGACCTTGTCAACGTGGGCGACAGCCCCATGGCCCAGGTGCGCATGTCCTCCCTGGCCACGGCCCACCTCATCCGCCAGCAGGCGGGCATCGAGACCATCCTGCACTTCACCACCCGGGACCGCAACCTGATGGGGATCCAGGCGGACCTGCTGGGGGCCCACGCCATCGGCGTGCGCCACATCCTGGCCCTCACCGGCGACCCGCCGGCCCTGGGGAACTACGCCCATGCGACGGCGGTCTACGACGTGGACTCCATCGGGCTGGTGCACATCCTGACGCAGCTGAACCACGGCGTGGACGTGGCGGGCCGCAGCATCGGCCAGCCCACCCGGTTCGCCATCGGGGTGGCCGTGAACCCCGCCTCGCCGGAGGTGGAGACCGAGCTGGCCAGGTTCCGGCGCAAGCTGCAGGCAGGCGCGCACTTCGCCATGACCCAGCCCCTGTTCGAGGTGGAGGTGCTGCTGCGGTTCCTGGACCGGCTGGGAGGCTGCCCCGTGCCGGTGCTGTTGGGGGTGCTCCCGCTGCGCAGCTACCAGCACGCGGAGTACCTGCACAACGAGGTTCCGGGCATCTTCATCCCCGAGCCGCTGCGGGAAGAGCTGCGCCGGGCAGGCGACGGCGCGGAGCAGCTGGGGTTGGAGATAGCGTTGCGGGTGGCGCTGGAGGCCCGGCCCTACGTGGCGGGCGTGTACATCATTCCGTCCTTCGGCCGCTACGAGCAGGCCTGCCAGCTGGTGCAGGCCCTGCGGCAGGCCGTGGGGCAGGCGGCGGGGCAGGGGCGGGCGGCCGGCGCCTGAGGCGGCGCTTCATCGGGCAAGCTGCAGTTGCGGGAGGCCGCAACGGGAGGCGATGGCGGTGCTTTCCTTCCTGCAAGGCCTGGCCCAGCCGGGGGGCAAAATGGTGCTGGTGGTGCTGGACGGGCTCGGGGGCCTTCCCCATCCCGAGACCGGCCTGACCGAGCTGGAGGCGGCGCGCACCCCGAACCTGGATCGCCTGGCCTGCCAGGGCTCCTGCGGGCTTTCGGTGCCCGTGGCCTGGGGCGTGACCCCCGGCAGCGGGCCCGGCCACCTGGGGTTGTTCGGCTACGATCCCCAGCGCTACGTGGTAGGGCGCGGGGTTTTGTCGGCCCTGGGGGTGGGGGTGGAGCTGGCTTCCCGCGACGTGGCGGCCCGGGCCAACTTCGCCACCCGGGAGGGCGACCGCATCGTGGACAGGCGGGCCGGGCGCATTCCCACCGAGGAGTGCCGGCGGCTTGCCGCGCTGGTGGAGCAGCGAGCAGGCCAGGTGGAGGACGTGCAGGTGCGGGTGTACCCGGAGATGCAGTACCGGGCGGTGGTGGTCTTCCGCGGGCCCGGCCTGGATCCCCGGGTGACCGATTCGGATCCCCAGGCCACGGGGGTGCCGGCGCTGGAGGTTCAGCCCCGGGTGCCGGAGGCGGCCCGGATGGCCCGGGTGGCCAACCAGTTCCTGGCCCGGGCGTGGCAGGCGCTGGAGGGGGAGCGTCCGGCCAACGCGCTGTTGCTGCGGGGGTTCGACCGGCGCCCGGATATGCCCCAGCTGGGGGAGCTGTTCGGGCTTCGGGCGGCCGCGGTGGCCCACTATCCCATGTACCGGGGCCTGGCCCGGCTGGTGGGCATGGAGAGCTTCGAGGCGGGCCCGTCGGTGGCGGAGGCCTTCGACCGGGCCCTGGAGCTGTGGGACGGGTATGACTTCCTCTTCGTGCACGTCAAGGGGACGGACAGCGCCGGCGAGGACGGGGACTGGGAGCGCAAGCGGCGCATCATCGAAGAGGTGGACGCTCAGATCCCCCGGCTGGTGGAGAGGCGCCCGGACGTGCTGGTGGTGACCGGCGACCACTCCACCCCGGCGGCGCTGCGCTCCCACAGCTGGCATCCCGTGCCGCTTTTGCTGTGGGGGCCGAGGGCGCGCCGGGACAGCTGGGTGCGCAAGTTCGGGGAAAGCGACTGCGCCCGGGGGAGCCTGGGGCGGATCCGTTCCACGGACATCCTGCCCCTCATGCTGGCCCACGCCGGGCGGCTGGCCAAGTTCGGGGCGTAGCAAGTTCGGGGCGTAGGGAACCAGGGAAGGAGAGCGGCGGGCATGGGCGCAAACCAGGGCCACCCCTCCTCCGCCGGCCGGCCGCAGGACCCCGGCGGCCGCCGGGCTTTCAGGGCGCTTGCGGCCGCGGGGGCCGTGCTGGCGGTGGTGCTGCTGCTGGCAGTGCGGGCGCGCCTGGGCCAGCCGGCAACGCCGCAGCCGGGCGCGCCCGGGCCGGGTGTGCAGGCAGGCCCGTCGCCGGCGACCGTGCGGTTCGACGTGGCGGTGCCGGTGGCGTTTCTCATGGACGCCGAGACGGGCCAGGTGCTGTTCGCCAAGGGCGCCGACGAGCCCGTGCATCCCGCCAGCATCGTGAAGGTGATGACGATGCTGGTGGCCCTGGATGCGGTGGAGCGGGGCCTGGTGTCGCTGTCGGATCCGGTGCGCATCACCCGGGAGGCCGAGGCTATGGGCGGCTCCCAGGTGTACCTGCGGGCCGGGGAGACGTGGCCGCTGGAGAAGCTGCTGCGGGCGGTCGCCATCTCGTCGGCCAACGACGCGGCCGTGGCCGTGGCCGAGCACGTGGCGGGCACCGAAGGGGCCTTCGTGGAGCTGATGAACCGCCGGGCCCGGGAGCTGGGGGCCCGGGCCACCCGCTTCACCAACTCCCACGGGCTGCCGCCGCAGGGTAACAACCAGGATCCCAACCTGACCACGGCCCGGGACATTGCCCTCATGGCCCGGGAACTCATCCGCCGCCACCCCCAGGTGCTGCAGTGGACCTCGGTGCGCCGGGAGCTGTTCCGGGAACAGCCGCCTTTCTACCTGGAGAACACCAACCACCTCATCGGGCGCTACCCGGGGGCGGACGGCCTGAAGACGGGCTATACCCAGGATGCGGGCTACTCCGTGGTGGCCACCGCCATGCAAGGGGACCGCCGCCTCATCGCGGTGGTGATGCGGGCCGACAGCGACGCAACCCGGGTGGAGCAGGCGGAGCGGCTGTTCGAGTTCGGCTTTCGGGCCTACCGGCCCGTGGTGGTGGCCCTGGAGGGGGAGCGGGTGGGAACGCTGCGGCTGCGCCAGGCGCAGCCCGAGCAGGTGCCCGTTCGGGCGGCGCAGACGTTGCGGGTGCTCACCTTCGGCGGCGAGGCCCGGGAGGCCACCCGGCGTCTGGAGTTCCGGGAGGGCCTGCGCCCGCCGTTGAAGGAGGGCGAGCAGGTGGGCTGGGTGGTGGGCCTGGTGGGCGGCCAGGAGGTGGCCCGGGTGCCCGTGGTGCTGGAACAGGCCATGGGCAGGGCTGCCGCGCCCCAAATCATCTGGCGGTGGCTTCGGGACGCGCTGGGAGCGCTCATCCCCGGCGCCACGGGAGGGTGAAGGTTCCGGGCACGCCGTGGACGTGCTAAATGCAGGGTCCGGCACAGATGCGGGCGAGCCGCCGGGGGCAGGCGGCAGAGCAGCCGAGGCTGGCCAGCAGGAGCCAGCAGGGCAGGGGCCGGGCTCGCCCTCACGGGTTCGGGAGCTGGCGCCCGCCAAGGTAAACCTCCTCCTGCGGGTGGTGGGCCGCCGCGCCGACGGTTACCACCGGCTGGTGACGGTCATGGCGGCCCTGGAGCTGGCCGACGAGCTGGAGGCAATGGCCCTGCCCGACGGGCGTGCGGCCCTGCTGCGCCTGGAGGTGGTGGGGCCGCAGGCGCCCAGGCTGTCGGCCACGGGCACGGCGCTTCGGGAGCGGGTGCGGCTGGGCCCGGAACCCCAGCTGCAGGGGCCGCCGCCGGGGGGCAACCTGGTGGCCAGGGCCGCCGCCGCGCTGGCGCATCGGTTTGGGGTTCGCCGAAGCGTGGAGGTGGTGCTCACCAAGCGCATCCCGGCGGCCAGCGGGCTGGGGGGCGGGAGTTCCGATGCGGCGGCAGCCCTGCGGGCTCTGGCACGGCTGTGGGAGGTTCCGGCCCGGGCGGCCGAGCTGGAGGAGCTGGGCGCGCAGCTGGGTGCCGACGTGGCCTTCTTCGTGCGGGGCGGCGTGCAGCTGGCCACGGGCGTCGGCGAGGAGCTGTCGCCCCTGGTGAACCGCTGCCGTGCGTGGTACGTGGTGGCCGTGCCCGCCCAGCTTTTGTCCACACGGGACGTGTACGCGGAGTGGGATGCCGCGCCGGCTCCGACCGCAGAAGACGAGGCCCTGGCCCAGGCGCAGCGCCTGGCGCAGGCGCTGGAGCGTTGCGAGCTTGCGGCCGTGGAGGAGGCCATGGGCAACGACCTGCAGGGCCCTGCGGTGAAGCTGTACCCGGCGCTGCGGGAGCTTCTGGCGGCCATGCGCGGGGCGGGGCTGCGGGGGGTTCAGGTGAGCGGGAGCGGGCCGGCCGCCTTCGGGTTGTGTTCCGGTCGGGAGCAGGCCCAGCAGGCCGCCCGCCGGGTGCAGGGGTGGGTGGCCAGGCGGCGGATGGCCGTGGACGTGTTCGTGGGGCGGATGGCGGCGGAGGGAGACGCGGCGGGCGGGCAGGAGAGTGGTACAATGATGACCGGCAGCCGGGGCGGCCACGACGGCAACGGTGGGGCTCGCAGCAGCCGGGGCGGGGCGCGCCGCGGCCAGGGCCGGGCATGACAGGGCGTTACGGGGCGTGAGCGGGCGCAGGGCACGCCGGGCCCGAGGGAGGGGGTTGCCGGCCATGCCGGGTTCCCTTCTGCCGCTGAAGCTGGACAACTACAAGCCCTTGCGGGAGCTGGTGTTCGAGGCTCTGCGGGAGGCCATCATTAACGGGACCCTCAAGCCGGGCGAGCGGCTGATGGAGGCCCAGCTGGCCGACGAGCTGGGGGTCAGCCGCACTCCCGTGCGGGAGGCCATCCGCAAGCTGGAGCACGACGGGTTTGTGGTGATGATCCCCCGCAAGGGGGCCTACGTGGCCGACATCTCCCTCAAGGACGTGGCGGAGATCTTCGACGTGCGCCGGGCGCTGGAGGCGCTGGCGGCCCAGCTGGCCGCCGAGCGGGCTACGGAGGAGGATCTGGAGCGGGCCGAGCGGGTTCTGGTGGAGTACGGTGAGTGCATCGACCGCCAGGACATCCAGCGCCTCATCGAGGTGGACACGCGGTTTCACGAGGTCATCTACCAGATGGCGGGCAACGCCCGGTTGCAGCAGATGCTGAACCTGCTGCGGGAGCAGGTCCAGCGCTTCCGCACCATGACGCTGTCCCACGGCCCCCGCATGCGCCAGGCGCTGGAGGAGCACCGCCGCATCGTGGAGGCCATCGCCTCCCGGGACGGGGAGCGGGCGGCCCGCCTGGCCCAGGAGCACATCGAAAGCGCGGAGAACGCGCTCATGGAACTCATCGCCCAGGGCCAGTCCGTGCAGCACGGGGTGCCCCATGCCGGGGCGGGGCGGCACGGGGAGCGGAGGGCGGGTTCCCCGTGACGGGTGGGCTTCCAGGTGGCTGACGCGGTGGCTGACGCAGGTGCGCCGGCATGTGGCGGCGACGCCTCTGCCGAGCGTGGTACCGTCGCGCCTGGCCCTGCGCGGGCGCCCGCAGGGCAGCCGGGTGTGGTGCAGCCGGGTGTGGGGCTCGACGGAACGGCGTTCCGGCTGCCGGAGCGCGTGGACGCGGTCGTGCTGGCGGCCAGCCCCAACACCGGGCCGCTGCGACACGCAAGCCCCGAACCCTTTGAGGCCCTGATCCCGGTGGGCGGGGAGCCCATGGTGGCCAGGGTGGTGCGGGCCCTGGCCGGCGCCCGCAGGGTGGGGCGCATCGCCTGTGTGGGCCCCGCCGCGGTGGTGCAGGCGGCGCAGGCCGGCGTGGGCCCGGCCCAGGCTGGCCGGGTGGTGGCCGTAGCGCCCGGGCCCGAGCTGGTGGCCAATCTGGAAGCAGGGATGCAGGCTACGGAGAGCGGGTACGTGCTGGTGGCCACCGCCGACATTCCCCTGCTGCGGCCGGCCATGGTGGACGATTTCGTCTCCCGCTGCGAGCAGAACGGCGAGCCCATGGATGTCTGGTATTCGGTGGTAGAGCGCCGGCAAGGGGAGGCCGCCTATCCCGGGGTGCGGCGCACCTGGGTGCGCCTGGCGGACGGCACCTTCACGGGGGGCAACCTGCTCCTGCTGCGGCGGGATGTGGTGGGCCGGGTGCGCACCCTGGTGACACTGGCCGTAGAAGCCCGCAAGCGGCCCCTGGCCCTGGCCCGGTTACTGGGAACACGGGTCATGTGGCGGTGGTTGTGCGGGCGGCTGCAGGTGGCCGATGTGGAACGCCGGGTGGCCGAGATGGCGGGCCTGCGGGGCAGGGCGGTGCTCACCCCGCATCCCGAGATCGGCATTGACGTGGACAAGCCCGAAGATCTGGCGCTGGTCCGGCGGTGTGTGCAGGCCGGGGTTTCGGCGCCCTGACCGGGCAAGCCGCGGTCGCTCCGCCAGCCTGCTTTCTCGAAGCCCCCACGCCGAGACGGCGGGTCGGGAGCGGGGGGCCATTTCGTCGTGCTCTGGAGGAATCTGACAATCCGCAACGAATGACTCGCGCGCGGCAGCCAGGTTGGGCGATGGGTCTGGCAGAGCGGCGCCTTTTTCCCGCCCCGAATTCGGTAGCTGGTGCCCGAGCCGGGGTGTAGACTGGATGGCGGCAGGGAGCAGAGGGGCATGAGCCAGGTTCTTGGAGAGCGGGAGGTTCGGAGCATAGCCGAAGAGGTGGTCTCCCAGGCGGTGGCGCAGCTGCGGCGCGAGCTGCAGGAAGCGGAGCTGGGCCGACTGCGCCAGACGATGGAGGCCTGGACGGAGCGCTTTGGTGCAGCCCTTCACCAGTTGGCCGAGGCGCAGCGGCACACCGAAGAGCGGCTGAATGCGCTGGCAGCGCGAGTGGATGCGGTGGCGGAGGCGCAACGGCGCACCGAAGAGCGTCTGGATGCGCTGGCCGAGGCGCAGCGGCGCACGGAAGAGCGGCTGAATGCGCTAGCCGAGGCGCAGCGGCGCACCGAAGAGCGGCTGAATTTGCTTGCAGCCCGGGTGGATGCGCTGGCGGAGGCGCAACTCCGCACCGAAGAGCGGCTGGCGGCCCTCGCGGCTCGTGTGGATGAGCTGACGGGCCGGGTAGACCGGCTGACGGAACAGGTGGCCAGGCTGGCCGACCTGTACGGACAGCTGGACGGGCGCCTGCTGGAGATGCAGTTTGGCGAGAAGGCGCACAGCTTCCTCGGTGGGGCGCTGCGGAGGGTCCGGGCTATGCGGCCGCGGGAGCTAGAAGAGGTGCTGGAGCCGGTACTCTCCGACGCAGAACTGGACGACTTCCTGCACGCCGACTGGGTGGTACGGGGGCGCCTGCCAGGAGCTCCTGCCGGCCAGGAGGTGCTCTGGGTGGTGGAAGTCTCCAGTACGGTCGACGAGCATGACGTGGAGCGGGCGGCGCGCCGTTCCGGCTATCTGCGCAAGGCCGGTTACTCCAGCCGGGGCTGCGTGTTGGGGCACCGCATCACCTCCCTGGCCATGGGGCTTGCCCGTCAGTACGGGTTAGCCGTATTTGTGGACGGGCGTCAGGAAGATGGCGCCCACAACGGATCCGAGCCGTGATGGCTCGCGGCCGGCCCTGGTGGGCAGCATTCGCGCGGCCTGCGTACCTGCTATACTGGAGGTGGCGCTGGGGCGTGGTGTAACGGCAGCACGGCAGACTTTGGATCTGCTCGTCCTGGTTCGAATCCAGGCGCCCCAGCCAGCGCGTAACGACGCGGGTTTGTGCGTTCGGACCTGGCGCTTATGCATCGCTCCGTACGGCACTTGATGGAGTTGCTGCGAGGCACCTTCCTTCAGACGAAGGCCGCAGTGATGGGATCTGAGCTTCGAGGGGCACTTCCACAGTCTACCGGGCAGGCCGTCGTCTGCTCGCAAACCACTGGCAGGGCGAGCGTAAACCACGAGGCCCGGCACATCGCCGGGCCTCTGCCGTCCTCCTACGCCTCTTCCCCTTCAGGCTCCTGCTTCCTGCGCCGTCGCACCCGGTACGGGGGAGGCGTTTCAGCGGCCGCAGGTGCCTGGTAGAGGGCCTCCTGGGTGACCTGCACCTTGCTCTGTCGCTGGGCCTGGCGGTAGGTGGTGGGCGGGATGAACCGTGGGTACTCCAGCTTGCGGCCCTTCAGCAGTTCCTCTACGGTGACGATCTGCACCCGAGGATACCGCTCACGCTCCAGCATGGGATGCGCCGGGACGTAGAAGCCCGCCGCGGCTGCCTCCTTCAGCATTTCCCGGGTGGGCGTCTCTAACGTGATGAGAGCTCCAATGGGCGCTTTCTCCCGCTCCATGACTCCTTTGAGGTCCCGCACGTCCTTGACGCTGACGTGACCGCTTTTCACCTGGATTACCAGGGTCTTGGCCTGGCCGGACTCGTCATCGAAGAAGCGGATGTATCCGTCGATGCCTCGGTCGGCGCCCTTTTTGTGGTCATGGGCGGGCCGGCCGTCCACCAAGTCCACTGCCCACCACTCAAACTGGTGCCGGTTCTGCTGCGCCAAGGCCGCAGCACTGGGTAAGTCCACAGGGATGCCCTTCACCTGGTATGCCGAAAGGCCGCTACCGAAGGCGTCTTCCAATCTCCGCCGGATGAGGTTGATGGCCAGGTAGGTGATGTCGATCCCGATCCACCGCCGCTTCAATCGTTCGGCAACAGCCACTGTGGTGCCGCATCCACAGAAAGGATCGAGCACCAAATCTCCCTCGTTACTGCTGACCCGAATTATTCGCTCCAGCAGAGCCTCGGGTTTTTGGGTCGGGTAGCCAAGTCGCTCCTTGCTTGAGCCTGCGATAATAGGGATTTCCCACACATCCCGGCACGGTAGTCCTCTTGATGGAGCGTCGACGGGTATCTTACGCGTCCGCGTGACGGGATCCAGGACCTGGGTCTTTCCCTTGAAGCGGCGGATATAGCTCGGGCTGTTGGCTTCGTACTCGACATTGAAGGTGCCCGGACCGCTTTGCGTTCTGCTGTAAAAGAAGATCACATCGTGCATTCGTTGGAATGCCTTGGTCGGGCTGGGCCACCGTCGGTAACTCCAGATGATCTCGTTCCGAAAGCAGGCAGGCCCGAACACAGCATCGAGCAAGAGCTTGATGTAGTGGCTAGCTGTCGGGTCACAATGGAGGTACAGGCTACCGGTGGGCTTCAGCACCCGGTGCATCTCCACCAGTCTGGGAGCCATCATCACCAGGTACGCCATCATGTCGTTCTGGCCCAGGAAACGACGAAGGGCCTGGAGCAGCTCGCTGAGCCGCTTCGGGCCCTGCGTTACCGTCTCGTGGTAGGTGGCTTCCGCTTGCTGAGTCCAGTGCCAGGTGTCGTCGAAGGCTTCAATCTGGGCCTGGGAAGGTTCGCCTGTCTGCTCCCGGAAGATCACGTTGTAGCTGGCGTTGGAGTTCCAGGGCGGATCCAGGTATATGAGGTCTACACTCTCATCCGGGATGTGCCGGCGCAACACGTCCAGGTTGTCGCCGAAGTACAACTGGTTCTTCCATCCAGCCATTGGGCCCGCTGCACCTCCGTGCGGCGGGCACGGATTTCGTTGCACCAAGTCACAATCCCTGTGCACCTGCTCGTAGCGACCCTGGAGCTCCGGCACGCCTGCCGCCACCTGGGATGGGCCTGCCTGCCATGCCCGTTCACGGGCCTCGCCTCACCCGGCAGGGCCTGCCGATCTCCTGATGGGTAGCTTCTGGGCGCAGCCACGCGTCGAAACGGCACAGAACCGGCCGGGACGTTCCCCGCTACCCCACCCTTCCCAACCTGGAGGCGGGCGCCGTGCGCCTGGAACTTCTGGCCCGGGTTGGCGAGCTGCGGCGGTTCGAGGCCGGCAGCACCGTGTTCCGCCAGGGTGAGCCCGGCGACGAGATGTTCGTCATCCTGGCAGGCAAGGTGCGCATCGAAAGCCAGGGCCGCCAGGGGCCCGTCACCCTGGAGGAGCTGGAAAGCGGCAGCATCTTCGGCGAGATGTCGCTTCTGGAACGTGTGCCCCGCAGCGCCTCGGCCATCGCCGTCGAGCCCACCACGCTCATCGCGATTCGCGAAGACCGTCTGCGTGCCGCCATCGCTGCCGAGCCCGAACTGGCCATGCGCATGCTGCGGGCCCTGTCGGCCCGAGTTCGGCGCCTGGAGGAGATGCTGCTCGCAGGCACAAGCCTGCCGTCCGCCAGACCGCTGCCGCCCCTGCCCTCCGCACCACCTGGCCCCGACAACGCCGGTGCCGCCGGCCTGCCCCGCGAAGCCGACGCCCCCCTTCCCGGCCAGGCAGACCATCGGTATGTGTTTGCCGTTGAGGTCCGCTGCCCGGTCTGCAAGGAGCGCTTTTCAGCCCTGCAAGTTCGCACAAGCCGCCTGCAGGTGGCCGGGCGGGACCTTGACCTGCGCACCCGGTACCGGGAGTTCGACCCCCTCTGGTACCAGGTCTGGGTGTGCCCGCACTGCCGGTATGCGGCGCTGCGCAGCGAGTTCCAGGCCGTGGGTGACAGGGCCCGGGAGGCGCTGGCCTCGGCCCGGCAAGAGCGCCTTGCCATGGACGTGCGGGTCAACCCGGAGGGGGGCTCCCCTCGCACCGCGGCGGAGGCCGTCGGGGCCGTCCTTCTGGCCCTGCACTGCGCCGAAACGGCCCACACCGGACGGGAGAAGGAAGGCCGCCTGTGGCTGTACCTGGCATGGATGTGGGAGGAGCTGCACCAGCCAGACGAGGCTGCCCGGGCGCGCCGGCATGCCCTGCAGGCGCTGCAGGAGGCGTACGAGCGCAGCCGCTCTCCCGAGCAGGACCAGCGCCTGGCGTACCTGGTGGGAATCTTGCACCTGCAGTGTGGCGACCCTCGCAGCGCCCACGCCTACCTCCTGAAGGCCATCGACCGCAAGTCGGGCAGCGCCTGGCTCAACGCCCGGGCCCGAGAGGTGCTGGCCTCGCTGCGCTCCACAGGGCAGTGACGGCCGCGGGAGCTGCCCCAGGGGCGCCAGCGCCCGACCACGGGGCGCGACGGGCCACCGAGAGGGCAACACAGCACAGCACAACACAACACAACAAGGCACGACGGCGGTTGCCTTGCCCGCTGCAACCCACCGCGCCTGCCGGGCCGGCTCCCCCGCCCTCGACCCTCCCTCTCCGACTCCGTCCTCCGGTCCCGTCACAGCGTCTGCCCGTGCCCCGTAGGGTGCGCCCGGGGGTCGACCCATGGAACGTTCCGCCACCCGGCGCCCCGGCGACCAGGACCTGGACTGGCTGGACCGGCATGCCGCCCGCCTGGACCCGCACCTTCGCCGCCACGTTGCCGACACGCTTCAGGGCAGCCCTCGCTGGCCTGCCTGGCTCAAGCGCCCGGTGTCTGCCCTGCGCAGCCGGCGGGCTCGCTTTGCCGTCATCGTCCAACTGGAAAGCACGCCCGGCCCGGAGCACGCCTCCGTGCAGCTGTCCGCCTTCTGCGCCGAACTCACCCGATGGGGCTGCCGCGGGGTGCGCCACCACGTCATCCTGGGCGCCGCCAGCGCCCAGGTCGACCTGGAGGCGCTCCGCCGCCTGGCCGCCGACCCCCGGGTGCGCCGGGTGTGGGTGGACCGCCCCGTGCGGGCCCTTTTGGACGTGGCGGCCCCGTCCCTACGGGCCCCTTCCGTCTGGCAGGCGGGCTGGACGGGCTCCGGCGTCGCCATCGCCATCGTGGACACGGGCATACACCCGCATCCCGACTTCACCCGTCCCCGCAACCGTATCATCGCCTTCCACGACGCCGTGGCCGGCCGCCCCGATCCCTACGACGATCACGGCCACGGAACCCACGTGGCCGGCATCGCCGCCGGCAACGGGTTTGCCTCCTCGGGCCGCTACCGGGGCATAGCTCCCGACGCCTCCCTGGTGGGCGTGAAGGTTCTGGACGCTACGGGGACCGGCCTCACCTCGTCCATCCTGGCCGGCCTGGAGTGGTGCCTGAACCAGCGCCAGCGCCTGGGCCTGCGCGTCGTCAACCTCTCCCTGGGCGCCCCGGCCCAAACTTCCTGGCAGGACGACCCGCTGGCCCTGGCCGTGGGCCGCCTGTGGCAGGAGGGCCTGGTGGTCTGCTGCGCTGCCGGCAACAGCGGCCCCGGGCCTGCCACCATCGTCTCGCCGGCCATCCACCCCTCCGTCATCACCGTGGGCGCCGCCGACGACCGGGCGACCCCCGACGCCGCCGATGACCGGGTGGCCCCCTTCTCCAGCCGGGGGCCCACGCCCGACGGCGCCGCCAAGCCCGAGCTGGTGATGCCCGGCGTGGACATCACCTCCGCCTACCCGCCCCCCCGCACCCGATGGCCGTTCTGCCGGCCCTCCCAGGCCGACGGCTACCAGACCCTGTCGGGCACCTCCATGGCCACCCCGATGGCCTCCGGCCTGGCCGCCCTCATCCTGCAGCGGGAACCCGCCGCCACCCCCGAGGCGGTCAAGGCACGCATGATAGCAGCAGCCCGCAGCCTGGGCGAGCCACCCACCGCGCAGGGCCACGGTGAACCGGACGCCGTCCGGGCAGTGCTCGGGGCGGCGGCTGTTACGCCCCAGCCGGCGCCCCTCACGGCCCGGGCGGCGGCGGCACCTTCCGCAGCAGCACAATAGGAGTCTGCTCGTCGTCGTTACCCTGGGGGTTGGCTTTGAGCACCTCCACCAGCTCCTCCAGGGGCTGGCTGCCCGCGTAGGCCACCACGTCCACGTTGCCCAGGGAGTTGGCGTCCACGATGAGCACGTCCAGCCCCGTGGCCTGGCGGATGGCCTCAGCCAGCTCGGCCGTGCGCACGGGGCCCAGCACGATGTGGCGGTCGTACGGGGCCAGGGTTCCGCCGATGTCGTCGATGTAGCGAAGCCCGTGGCCGGCTACCCGGTAGAACCACCCTCGCCGCCTCAAAAGCCGCCCGGCCAGCGCCGCGGCCGCCGCCAGCAGAATCCGCCCCGTGCCCGCCTCCCGCAACGCCAGCTCCATGGCGGCGGGGGTGGCCAGGCTCCCGTCCGGATGGGCGAAGCGGCACAGCACCCGGGCCAGGAGCCTGGGCCGCACCGATTCGGGCCGCACCGCCCTTCCCTGGGCGATGGCCACCATGGACTCCGACAGGGCCACCGCATCGCCGGGGCGGGCCACATGACGGGTGTAGCGCGCCACCAGAGCCGGCAGGTCCTCCTGCTCGGTCACCACCCGGGTACGCAGGGGGATGGCCCAGTAGCGTGCCGGCCCCGCCTCCCTTTCCTGAGCCTGCCTTGTGCTCACAGTTCCTCCGGCCCCACCAGCAGAACGTCGTGCCGGCGGGCGTGTTCCACAAGCTCGCCGGTGAAGCCGCTTCGGCTGAACAACGCGTAGTGCACCCGGGGCGGCCGCTTCCAGAGCCCCCCTGAATGCTCGACCAGCCGCCGGGCCGCAAGCTCAAGCTCCCGCAGCACGTTGAGCCCCACCGGCGACGACCACCACTTCGCCTCGCCCACCAGCAGGTGCCCCTCCTCGGGGTTCAGGGCCACCACGTCCACCTCCGCATCCCGGTTCCACCAACGGCCGATGCGGGTGGGGACAAAGGGCAGGGTGCCGGCGGCTGCCTGTTCCCGGATGTGCTGGCGGGCCACCTCCTCAAATCCTGCGGCCACGAAGTCGTTCCACTGGGGGCGGATGACGTGGTCCAGCACCCACCGGGGGCCGGCCGTCTCCAGCTCCGTGCGGCGGGGGTAGATGAAGCGGAACCAAAGGCGCAGGAACGGGTCATGGATGCGGTACACTCCCCGCCGGGAGCGTTCGGGGGATGGCTCCGTCACGGGCACCTCCCGCTCCACCAGCCCCATGGCCCGCAGAACGTCCAGGTACCGGGAGGCCGCAGCCCGGTCGGGAAGGTGGGCGGCCTGGGCAATTTCGTTGAGGCGCGTGCGCCCCGCTGCGATGGCCGCCAGGAGGCTGAAGTAGTAAGCCGGCTCCCGCAACTCCTGCGACAGCAAAAAGCGCGGCTCCTCGAACAACACCCCGCTCGGGCGCAGAACGTGGCGCAAAAGCCAGCTCTCCAGGTCGGCCTCGCCCGCCATCAGGGCCAGGTAGGCCGGCATGCCCCCCGCGAAGGCGTACGCCTCCACCCGCCACTGCGGGGTACGCCCCGGGAAAAACCCGCAGGCCTGCCGGAACGTCATGGGCCGCAGCTGCAGCTGGCCTGTCCGGCGCCCGAACAGGGGGCTTCGGTAGCCAAGAAGTTCCCGTTCCATGAAGCTCACCAGGGAGCCGCACAGCACCAGCTTGAGCTGGGTGTGGCGCAGGTGCTCGTCCCATACCCGCTGCAGCACCGACAGCGCCGCCCGATCGCTTTCCACCAGGTACGGGACCTCGTCCAGCACCGCCAGCAGCGGCTGCCGGCCGGCCAGCTCGCCCAGGAACCGGAAGACCGCCTCCCACGTGGCAAAGCTGAACCCTTCCGCCACGCCCGGATGCTCCAGGGCCCACACCCGCCGGGACAGGTCGGCCAGCAGCGCGGCCCGCGGGGCCTGGTCCGCCACGAAGAACACGTGACGGCGGGAGGCTGCAAAGCGGCGCAACAGTTCCGTTTTGCCCACCCGCCTGCGGCCGTACAAGACGAACAGCGAGGCGCCGGGCTGGCGGTACTGCTCTTCCAGCACGGCCAGCTCTTGCTCCCGATCCACGAACACACCGCCCGCGGGCCCCTCCAGGGGCGAGCCCAACGGTCCCGTGCCGGGCGGAGGTGCCGGACTGTCCACCGGTGCAGGCCGCCTTCCGGGCGCCCGGCGCTGGTGATGAGCCGGGCGGTTGGTGTAACGCGATTAGTCTAGTCACAAGTATACTGCCTCGCCGCACCGGCCGCCATCGCGCCCCCGCCGCCCCGTTCCCCGGCGGCTGCGGCCCGTGCCAGCCCGTTGCGGATACCCTGCGCGATGCGGTCCCGGAAGGTGCAGCTGCGCAAGAACGCCTCCTCGTACGGGTTTGCCAGGCAGACCGGCTCCACCCAGACCCAGGCGAACCCGGCCCGCTCCCCGACCTGCCCGAGGGCCGGCCGGCCTGCCTGCCCCGGCTCCTCCGCCACCCACGGCAGCTCCACCACGCCCCGGTCCCGCACCCCCAGCCGCTCCAGCAGCGCCTGATGCACCGCCAGGGCCAACGCCCGGGGGTCGTGCCGGGCCGGGATCCACCCGCCTGCCTGCCCGTAGCGGGTGCATGCCCCTCCCTCCCCGGGGTCGGTGCCGTGGCCCGTGTGCAGGCTCACCAGCACGTCCGCCCCCACCGAAGCCGCAAGAGCCAGCCGCTGCGCCAGCGGCACCATGCGGTCGTCCACCCGCGTGCACCAGACGGCGCACCCGCCTTCCTCCAGGTGCCACGCCAGCCGGTGGGCCAGCTGCAGGGTGACGTGCCTCTCCTCCAGGTTGACGGGTCCCCGGGCCCCCCTGTCCTTCCCGCCATGGCCGGGGTCCACCACCACCCGCCACGCGCCCAGCTTCTCCCGCAGCCGATCCCGCCCGAAGCAAAGCCGGGTCACCACCGGCAGCCCCCGGGCGGTCACCTCAGGGGGCCCGGCAGGCGGCTGGTCCCATTCCAGACGGATCCGGCATTCCACCAGGTCTTCCTGCGGCTGAGCCAGTTCGAAGGAGCGCACCACCCCGTCCAGCACCGGCGCCGCGAAGGGTTCCATGTTCAGGGCCAGGCCGTGCAGGCGCAATGTCCACCGGCAGCCGTCGCCGTCGGTGTCGCCCACCAGTTCCCACCGGGTGGGAGGCTCGGTGGACTCCACCTCTACCACCGATACCGGAACCGACTGCATCCTCAAGCCGCTGCGGGCGTTGGTCACCCTGGCCATGGCCGCCCCGTTCCCGTTGCGGGTTGTTGCCGGTTGAGATGCCGCGCCGCAGGGTATGGCAATACCAGGCTCGACGTGCTAGGAACCCGACCCCGGGGAGGTGGTGGGCCGTGACCCGCTGGCCCCGGCTGGCAGCAGCCCTGGGTGCCGCCCTGGCCCTTTTGGTGCTGGTGTGGGCCCGCTCCGCATATAAGGCCCGGCAGAGCCCGCCGGGAGGGGGGTGGGCTGCCGTGGACTACGAGCCGCTGCGCCTGGCCGTGCAGGCCTATGCCCGCTCGCGGCCGCAGCGCTTCGGCATCTACTTCCGGGACCTGGTATCCGGCCTGGAGTGGGGCTACCAGCCCGACGAACCCATCCCGGCCGCCAGCACCGTCAAGGTGCCCATCGCGCTCTACGTGAACCAGTTGGTAGCGGACGGGCGGCTCAGCTGGTCGGACCGCATCATCTACCGCCGGGAGCTGGACTTGGCGCCCGGCGCCGGGGTGCTCCAGTACCAGGGGGTGGACGGCCAGGGCTACACCCTGCGGGTGCTCACCAACCTCCTCATCACCATCAGCGACAACGTGGCCTGGCGCATGCTGGAGCGGGAGCTGGGCCGGGACAACATCGCCGCCTTCATGCGCCGCCTGGGCGGGCGCACCGTCTACCCCGACGGCAAGAACATCACCACGGCCCGGGACATGGGCACCTACCTGGCCGCCGTGCTGGACTTTGCCCGCCGCCACCCTGCGCTGGGAGAGCGCCTGCTGGACGACCTCTCCCACACCATCTGGGACGTGGGTCTGTCGGGCCTCCTGCCGGCGGGGGTTCGGGTGGCCCACAAGGAAGGGGAGATCAGCGGGGTGGCCGACGACGTGGGCATCGTCTTCGCCCGGCGCCCGTACATCCTGTGCATCCTGTCTGAGGAGGTGCAGGACCTGAACGCCGGCTTTCAGGACATCGCGCGCATCTCCCGCATGGTGTTCGACTTTCAGAAGGAGCTTCCGGCAGGCCCGTCCTCCGGCTCCTCCGGCACCTGACAGGGGCCGCCGAGCCGCCACCGGTCGGCCGGCCAAGCACCGGACGCCGGCCACGCCTCGCCGCCGAACCGCCTGTACCCCTCCCGCATACCCTGGGCGGCGAGGT
>DATCLL010000104.1:0-1720 GCA_036563935.1 Limnochordales bacterium
GGCCGTACCGGCGCGGGCTGCCGGTGCACGTGGCCGCCTCGTTCTTGGGCCGGGAAAGCGGGCGGCTGTTCAACGCCATGGTGGTGGAACGCTTCCTCTCCCGGGTGCCCCTGTTTCCCACGGGCACCACCGTGCGCCTCAACACGGGAGAGGTCGCCGTAGTGGTCTCCCAGAACCCCCAGGACCGCCGCCGCCCCGTGGTGCGCCTGCTGGCGGGGCGGGACGGAAAGGTCCTGCGGCGGCCTGTGGAGATCGACCTCCTGCGCGACCGGGAGCGGGCCATCGAGGGCGTGCAGCCCTGGGCGCCACCCGGAGAGTCCCCGTAATCCCCACCCGCCAGGAACCGGCCGCGCGCCGGCGTACTCCCCCGGCGGGCCGGCCGGCACGCCCAGCGGGCACGGCCCCGGAAGGGGACAGCCGCATGCAGGCGCCTGGATGGCAGTGGCGGGAACTGGTGGAAGTCCTGCGCCGGCACGTGGACCGGGACGAGCTGGTGGAAATGGCCCGGGAGCTGGTGCGCATCGACACCAGCAACCCGCCGGGCAACGAGGCCGACGCAGCCCGGTGGGTCCAGGAGCGGATGCGGGCCCTGGGGTTCCAGGAAGTGCAGTGGGTCGAGCCGGCGCCCGGGCGGGCCAGCGTCATGGGGATCTTCGGCCGGCCCGGCACGGGCAAGACCCTGCTGTGGAACGGCCACCTGGACGTGGTTCCCCCCGGGGAGGTGTCGGCATGGCGCTACCCGCCCTTCGGCGGCGTGGTGGACGGCGGGCGGCTGTGGGGGCGGGGAGCCGCGGACATGAAGGGCGGGCTTGCCGCCATCCTGGAGGCGGCTGCGGCGCTGCGCCGCTCCGGGCTGTCCCTGGAGGGCTCCCTGGTGGTGCAGGCCGCGGCCGATGAAGAGGTCCTGGGAGACCTGGGAACCCGCCACCTGGTGGAACGGGGCCTGGCCCGGGCCGATGCGGCCATCTGCGGCGAACCCACCCACCTGCGCCCCCTGGTGGCGGCCAGGGGCCTGGTGTGGATGCAGCTGACGGCCCACGGGCGCAGCTGCCACGCCTCCACCCCCCACCTGGGGGTCAACGCGGTGGTGAAGATGAGCCGGGTGGTGCAGGCCCTGGCCGGCCTGGAACTTCCCGGCCTGCACCCTCTTTTGGGCCCGCCCACCCTGTGCGTGAGCACCATCGCCGGCGGCCACAAGACCAACGTGGTGCCCGACCGCTGCACCATCACCGTGGACCGCCGCCTTATCCCGGGCGAAACCCCCGAGCAGGCCGTGTCGCAGGTGCGGGAGCTTCTGGCCGTCCTGTCCCGGGAAGACTCCGAACTGAAGGTGGAGCTGCAGGTGATCCAGACGGCCGAGCCGTCGGAGATCGACGCCGGCGAACCCATCGTGCGCAGCGCCCTTCGGGCCCGCCAGCTTCTGGGGCTTGCCCATGAGGCGCCGGGCGGCATGCCGGGCACCACCGATGCCCGCTGGCTCATCGGCCGGGCCGGCATCCCGACCCTCATCCTGGGCCCCGGCGAGCTGGAGCAGGCCCACACGGTGAACGAGTCGGTCTCCCTGCAGGAGCTGGAACAGGCGGCGCTTCTGTACGCGCTGGTGCTGTGCGACTTCGTGGGGGTCGAACCCGCCGGCCTGGCCTAGTTACAAGGAGGGCGCCCCGGGCCGGCCCAAGGTCACCGCGGCCAAGCGGGTCGTGCACCCGCAGCGCTGCAACTG
>DATCLL010000105.1:0-1983 GCA_036563935.1 Limnochordales bacterium
GTTGCGGATCACCGCCGCCTGCCGGTCCACGGCCACCACGTAGGGCCCGCGCTGGGTCTGCACCCGCAGCTGCCCGGGCCCGACGCTCTCCAGCTCACCTTGCACCGCCCGCAGCCGACTGGCCCGCCACAGGGCCAGCACCGCCTGCTCCCGGGTGGCCGAGCGGAGCAGGCTCCCGGAGGCGGTGGAGCCGGCCTCCACCAGGCCCGCGGCCTGGGCCAGCCGCTGCAGGGCCTGCTCGCCGCCCCCGGACGGCAGGGCCGACAGGAGGTCCCCAAGGCCTCCCAGGCGCCAGGCGGCCTGCAGCAGCTCCAGCTGGCTCACCGGAAGGCCCGACCTGGCCGGGCCCGGGCCGCCCGGCAGAACGCCCCGCTCCTGAAGAGCCTGCACGGCGGCCTGTTCGGCGTCCGCGGAGGCGGGCAGGGGAATGCCGAACACCAGGCAGGCAAGCCGGGCAAACTCTCCCAGGGCGATGGGGCGGTCGGGGCGGAAACGGTCCCCGCCGAAGATGCCGGCTATGCCCTTGGGCGCCAGCTCCTGCAGGGCCTCCCGCACCGTCCCCTGCGCGTCGGGGTAGGGAAGGGTGGGAGCCGGGGCAGCCGCCGCCGACGCTGCCGACAGCGCCAGGGCACCCGCCACAAGCGCAGCCACCAGCACCCGGCCTGCCGGACCCGGCGGCCGGGCACCTGTGCGGCAGGAGTTGTTCACACGGCCCACGCCCCTTTCGGTCCGGGGAGGGAGTTGGGCGGGGGGTGGCGAACGTCCTTTCTGTAATTGGCGGAAAGCCAGGCACGATGCGGTGGCACGCCCAGGGGTCGGAGGAGGAGGCAGGGTGGGCGAAACGCTGGTGCTCATCGACGGGTACAGCCTGCTGCACCGGGCCTTCTACGCCCTGCCCATGCTGACCACCACCGCGGGGGAGCCCACCAACGCCATCTTCGGCTTTGCCACCATGCTGGTGCGCCTGCTGGAGGAGGAAAGGCCCCAGTACGCCGCCGTGGCGGTGGACATGGCGGCTCCCACCTTCCGCCACCGCCGCTTTGAGGCCTACAAGGCCCACCGGCCCTCCATGCCGGATCCCCTGCGCAGCCAGGTGGCCCGCCTGGAGCAGCTCCTGCGGGCCTTCGCGCTGCCCGTCTACGGCGCGGAGGGGTACGAGGCGGACGACGTCATCGGAACCCTCACCCGCCAGGCCCTGGAAAGCCGCCCCGGATGCCACGTCCTCATCGTCACCGGCGACCGGGACACCCTGCAGCTGGTGGGCGAGCGGGTGACGGCCCTCATCACCCGCAAGGGCATCAAGGAGGTGGAGCGCTTCACCCCGCAGCGGGTGCGGGAGGTGCTGGGGATCGAGCCGGCCCAGATCCCCGAGCTGAAGGGGCTGGTCGGGGACGCCAGCGACAACATCCCCGGGGTGCCGGGCATCGGCGAAAAGACGGCCCTGCAGCTTCTGCAGCGCTACGGGAGCCTGGAGTCCATGCTGGCCCACCTGCCCGACCTGCCGGGGCGGGTGGCCCGCGCGCTTTCCGAGCACCGGGACCAGGCTGTGCTGAGCCGCTACCTGGCCACCATCGTCACGGAGGCTCCCGTGCGCCTGGAATGGGAGGCATGCCGGCTGCGGGAACCGGACGCCGAGGCCCTGGCCCGCCTGTTCGTGGAGCTGGAGTTCCGGTCCCTGCTGGGCCGGCTGGGCAAGCTGTACCCCCAGGTGGCCCAGGCAGCCCGCCGCACCGGCCGAACCCCGCCGCCGGCCGCCGGCGCGCAGTCCGCCGCCGCGGGCCCGGGCGAGCCGGCAGGGGCGCTGCCGCCCGGGGCGGACGGGGCCCCTCTTGCCGTACCGGTGGCACCCGCTGGGGCGGCAGGCGAAGGGGAGGTCGCCGGGGAAGCTCCCCCCCGGGACGGCACCCGGCCCCGGTCGGTGCGGCGGGCCGTGGCGCTGCCGGCGGCTCCCTTCGGCCCTCCCCGCCTGGTGCGGGGCCACCA
>DATCLL010000106.1:0-3498 GCA_036563935.1 Limnochordales bacterium
CGCGCGAACGTGCTGGAAGCGGTACGCTGCCACTTTGAACCGAACCCGGACGCACCCAGGCTGATCCGTCTCCATTTCGTCAAGGACGAGGTGCTCGTTCCCTGAAGAGGGTCCCTTACGTCCCCCGCCCCGGCCCGTGCCGCAACAGCTCCTCCCGCAGCTGGGGGTTGAGGATGCGCAGGTAGGTGCCCCGCTTGCCCAGGGACCGCGATTCCAGCAGCCGGGCCGAGGCCAGCTTGCGCAGCGCGTTCACCACCACGGAGCGGGTGACGCCCGCCTGCTGGGCGATGCGGCTGGCCACCAGCCTTCCTTCCTCCCCCTGCAGGCCGTGGAGCAGGTGGTAGGCCGCCAGCGCTTCGGAGAAGGAGAGGCTGCTCAGGGCCGCGCGTATCAACTGCCGGGAACGGCTGGCCCCTTCCTCTTCCACGGCCCGCTGGAAGGCCATGGCCAGCCCCAGCACCGTGGCGGCAAGCCGCACGGCAGCCCAAGTCTGGGACTGCGCCTGCGCCTGCTCCGGCGCCTGTGCCTGCGCCGGCGCCCGGCCCCCGCCCGCCGCGCCGCCCCACACCAGCAGGGTGCCCAGGCGGCGGCCGCCGCCCACCACCGGCACGGCTGCCGCCAGCGGCCCAAGGCCCGGCTGCCACCCCCCGTCCGGGCCCGCCTGCAGCACAGCCTGGTCGAACAGAGGTTCCGCCAGGCGGGCCAGGGCCGAGGCCAGGTAATCGGGCAGGCGGCGCAGCTCGGGGCCGGCCGGCGGGGGAGCCGCCGCCAGCAGGCGGCCCGCCCGGTCGTACAGCCCCACTCCGTCCGCCCCCAGCGCCTGCTGCAGCGCTGTCACCAGGCGTTCGGGCGACAAAGCCGGCCCCTCGCCCTCCGCGCAGCGGGCCACCGCCTCCAGGGGATCCGGCCAGGGAACCGGCTGCCCGCCATCCCCGGCCGGCCCGGGAAGGCACCTGTCCATTACGGCATCACTCGTCCCCCAGCACCTCCCGCCAGCGGGCCTGCACCTGCCGCCGCAGCTCCGGGCTCGCCTCGGCCACCGGCGGGAACTCCTCCAGGAAGTCGAAGGGCCGGCACGCGTCGATGATGGCCCGGGAGCTGAAGGGAGCCTTGCGCCGGTAGGCCACGGAGAGGGGGTCGTTCTTGGACCCCATGGCGCCCCGGATGATGTCGATGTCCACCTCGGGATCCGACCGGGTGGCCACCGCCCACATGACCTCCTGGAGGTTCGCCGGGTCGATGTCGTCGTCCACCACGATGGTGTAGCGCCCCAGGTACGCCCCCACCCCGCACTGGCTGGCCACGTGCCCCGCCTGGCGGGCATGGCCGGCGTAGCGCTGCTTGATGGAGACCACGGTCAGCATGCGGGCGCCTCCCACCTCGTGGGCCCACACGGCCCGCACGTCGGGCACCCCGGCGGCCTCCAGGGCGTCGTGGAGCAGCGCCGAGCGCATCACCGCCTTGGGGTAGGAGTAGTCGTTGGGCGGCTTGGCGGGCGGCATCCCCAGGATGATGGGATCGGCCCGGTGGTAGACCCGCTCCACCTGCACCACGGGGGCCAGGTTCTGCTTGCCGGAGTAGTACCCGTGGAACTCCCCGAACGGCCCCTCGGGCGCCACGTCGCCGGGGTGGCACCACCCCTCCAGCACCAGCTCGCTGGCGGCCGGAACGGGCAGCCCCGTCAGGGGAAGGGTCACCACCTCCACGGGACGGCCCAGGATGGCGCCGATGTAGTTGTACTCGCACAGGCCGTAGGGCACCTCGATGCCGGCGATGGTGCACAGCAGGGGATCCGCGCCGATGACGATGGCCACGGGAAAGGGCTTGCCCGCCTTCATGTACTTCTGGTACTGGATGTGGCCGTGCTTGCCGGCCACCATGTCCAGGCCCACCCGGTTGGGCCCGTGCACCATCACCCGGTAGGTGCCCACGTTGATCCAGTCGCTGTCCAGGTCCCGGGTGACCACCGCGCAGCCCGTGCCGATGTAGCGCCCGCCGTCCCGCTCGTGCCACAGCGGCGCCGGGAAGCGCAGCACGTCCACCTCCTGCCCGGACTGCTGGTTCTCCAGCACCGGCCCCCAGGCCACCTCCCGGGGCGCAAAGGAACGGGACGCCTCCTCCCACAGCCGGGGCTTTCCCCGCAGCGCCTGCACCAGGCTGTGGTGGTCCGGCTTCACGTTGAGCCGCAGCGTGGCCGCCAGGCGGGCCGGGCTGCTGGTGCTGCAGGTGAGCACCCGGTAGCCGGCGGGGTAATCGGGGATCTGCCCGAACAGAAGGGCCGGGTGGCGGGGCCGCTTCACGTTCAGCTCGCTGATGACCCCGATCTCCAGCTTCCAGTGGGCACCCGCCACCTCCCGCAGCTCTCCCAGGGCCTGCACCCGCTTGAGCCACTCCCGCAGGTCCAGGGGGTCGCCCGCGCCGCCCGACTCCCGCCCCGCCGCCACCAGCTGGGCCGCTTCGGCCATGGGCTCACCCTCCTCTCCTCACTGGGTGGGAACCGGCCTGCCCACCTCCCGGAAGTAGCGGGCCGCGCCGGGGTGGTAGCGGAAGCCCTTGAAGGCGGTCGCGCTGTCCAGGTTGATGGCCCGAACCGCCGCGTGCACCGCGTGGAGCTGGGGCAGGTTCTCGAAGATGGCCCGGGTCATCTGGTACACCAGCTCCTCGCTCAGGTCGTCCCGGATGATGGCCAGGTTCACGGTGGCGAAGGTGAGCACGTCCTGGTCCATGCCGTTGTAGGTGGTTCGGGGAACGGTGACGGCCACGTAGTAGGGATGTTCCTGCAGGAAGCGCTCCAGCCTGTCCCGCTCGACGGGCACAAGGCGTACCGGCGTGGTGCTGGCCAGCTGCGTGACGGCCGGCGTGGGGGTGGCCGCCACGATGACGGCCGCGTCGAGGTTCCCGTCGCCCAGCTGGTCGGCCGACTCCTGGTAGGAGACGTAGCTGGCCCGCAGGTCCGACAGCCGCAGCCCGTAGGCGGGCATCAGCTCCAAAAACGCCTGCAGCCCGCCCCCGCCCCGGGGCCCCAGGGAGACCCGCTTGCCCCGGAGGTCCGCCAGGGTCCGGATGGGGCTGTCCCTGCGAACCACCACCTGCACGGCGCCCGGCCGCAGCCCCCCGAACCACACGCTGAGGTTGGTGAACTTGCGGGGAAAGGGCTGCTCCCCCAGGCTGGCCTTGTAGAGGTCCCCGGCCGTGGCGATGGCGATGTCCACCTCTCCCGTGCCCGCCAGCACCACGTTCTGGGTGGAGGCCTCGGTCACCTGGGGCGTGGCGGTGACGCCGGGCACGTTCTTGGAGACCACCTCCGCGATGCCCACCGCCAGGGGGTAGTAGACGCCGCCCAGGCTGCCGCCGGCGATGGTGAGCTGGATACCGGCAGCACCCGCCCGTACCGGCGGAGGCAGCACCGCCACCCCCGCCCCCGTCCACGCCACCGCAGCCATCATCCACCCGGCCAGTACCGCACGGCGACGCATCACACCATCCCCTCCCTCGCTC
>DATCLL010000107.1:0-4029 GCA_036563935.1 Limnochordales bacterium
TGCCTGCCCCGCGGCTTTTCATCGACGGCTGGGCGCAGACGGCCGAGCTGGGGGAGCTACTGGGCCGGCAGCTGCCCCTTCTGGAGCCGTACGGCGAGGCCAACCCCCGGCCGGTGCTGGCCTGCCTGGGGGTGCAGGTGGTGGAGGCCCGGGCGGTGGGAGCGGAAGGGCAGCACCTGCGCCTGGTGCTGCGGGAGCCCGCCTCCGGGGAGCAGCGGCCGGCGGTGGCCTTCGACGCAGCGCAGCGCTGGGGCGACGGGGGGTGGCTGAGGGAGGAAGGCCGGTTGTGGGATGTGGCCTTCCACGTGCGGGCGGGGCCGTTCCACCCGTGTGAGCTGCAGGTGGTGGACCTGCGCCCTTCCTGCCGGGACACCCGGGCGGTGGTGCGCCTGCGGGGGCTGCGGGAGGGTGACTGGGCCGCTGCGGCCCAGCCCGCAGCGGCCGGCGTTGCGGAGCCGACCGGGGCCCGGGGTGCCCCGGGCAGCCCCGCGGCGGCCTGTCCGCCGTCGGTGCAGGACCTGCGGGGCCTGGCCGAGCAGGGGGTGGAGGGTCTGGGCCGGTGGCTGGAGCAGGCCGGACCTCCGCCCGGCACCGCGGTGTGGGTGGCTGTCGGCGACGAGGGGGAGGGCCTGCGGCTGGCGTGGGAGTGGTGGCAGTCCGGCCTGGCCCGGCACTGGCCGGTGGCCTGGCACCAGCCGGACCTGCCCCGCGGGGACGAGGACCTGCTGGAGCGTGCCCGCCTGCAGGTGGTGTGGCAGCCCCAGGCGCTGGCCGGCCATCCGCTGGGCCGGGGCGCGTGGCTGGTGGTGTGGGATGCGGTGCCGGACGGGCCGGCGTGGGCCCGGGCGTGCCTGCAGGCCGGGGTGGCCCGGGTGGTGCTGGCCTTCGGGCAGCAGGCTGCGCAGGCCCGGGCCCGCCGGATGCTGGACCTGCTCCCGGACCGGCAGGCGCTGCGGGGGGTGTACCGGCTTTTGGCCGCGCAGGCGGCCGTGGCGGGACCGGAGCTGGGAGTGCTGGACGAGCTTCACCGCTCGCTGTCCCTGCTGGCCGAAGGCGGTGCCCCGCCGCCGGCGGCGCTGCAAGCGGCCCTGGAGGTGTTTGAGGAACTGGGGCTGGCCCATCGGGATCGGGACGGGCGGTGGAGGTGGCGGGGAGCCCCTGCGGGCGTCAAGCTCGACTTGGCCGCGTCGGCCCGGTATAATGAACTTATCCAGGCCCGCGCGCAGTGGATGGGATACCTGCGCCTGGCCGGGCAGCCGGAGGGCCTTTCCCTCTGGCGCCACTGGCTGGACGGAGGCGGCGTCGGTGAGCCAGGCCAGCCGCACACTGGATTTGAAAGCCCTCATACGGGAGATCCCTGACTTCCCCCGACCCGGGGTGAACTTCAAGGACATCACCACCGCCATGAAGCACCCCGAGGCGCTGCGCTACATCGTGCAGTCCATGGCGGATCACTTCCGGGACCGCGGCGTGGAGATGGTGGTGGGGGTGGAGTCCCGGGGGTTCATCTTCGGGGCGCCCCTGGCCTACGAGCTGGGCACGGGTTTCGTGCTGGTGCGCAAGCCGGGCAAGCTTCCCGCGGAGCGCATCCGGGTGGATTACCAGCTGGAGTACGGCATGGATGCGCTGGAGATCCACCGGGACGCCCTGCGGCCTGGCCAGCGGGTGCTTTTGGTGGACGACCTTCTGGCCACGGGGGGAACCATCAGCGCCGCGGCGCGCCTGGTGCAGGAGCTGCAAGGCCGCATCGTGGGGTTCGCCTTCCTCATCGAGCTGGCCTTTCTTCGGGGCCGGGAGCGGCTGGCGCAGTTCGGCATCGGCCCGCAGGACGTCCTGGCCCTGGTGCGCTATGAGGCCTGAGCCGAAGGTGGCCGCCCGACCATGGCCGGCCCGGTGGTGAAGCCTGCGGAGCCCGCCCTGGAGGCCCTCCTGGACCGGGTTCGGGCCTACAATTCCCACCTGGACGAAGAGCTGCTGACGCGGGCGTACGAGTTCGCCAAGCAGGCCCACGGCGACCAGCTGCGGGATTCCGGCGAACCCTACTTCCAGCACCCGCTGGAGGTGGCCAAGATCCTGGCGGAGCTGCGGGTGGACGTGGCCACCGTGGCGGCGGGGCTTCTGCACGACGTGCTGGAGGACACGCCCTTCACCGCCGAAGACCTGGCCCGGGAGTTCAACGGCGAGATCGCCCGGTTGGTGGACGGGGTCACCAAGCTCAGCAAGATCCCCTTCCAGTCCCGGGAGGTGCAGCAGGCGGAGAACCTGCGCAAGATGTTTTTGGCCATGGCCGAGGACCTGCGGGTGGTGCTCATCAAGCTGGCCGACCGCCTGCACAACATGCGCACCCTGCGCCACCTGCCCCCGGAGCGCCAGCGCAAGGTGGCCCGGGAAACCCTGGGGATCTACGCGCCGCTGGCCCACCGGCTGGGGATCTGGCAGCTGAAGTGGGAGATGGAAGACCTGGCCCTGCGCTACCTGGACCCCACGGCCTACTACCAGCTGGTGCAGGCCGTGGCCAAAAAGCGGGCGGAGCGGGAAGGGGAGCTGCAGGAGGTGATGGAGCTCCTGCGGCGCAAGCTGGCCGAGATGGGCATCCACGGCAAGGTGCAGGGCCGGGCCAAGCACTTTTACTCCATCTACCAGAAAATGCGCACCCAGGGCCGCTCCCTGGAGGAGATCTACGACCTGATGGCGGTGCGCGTCATCGTGGAGACGGTGCAGGACTGCTACACGGTGCTGGGCATGGTGCACAGCCTTTGGAAGCCCATCCCGGGCCGGTTCAAGGACTTCATCGCCATGCCCAAGTCGAACCTCTACCAGTCCCTGCACACTACCGTCATCGGTCCGCGGGGCGAGCCCCTGGAGGTGCAGATCCGCACCTGGGAGATGCACGAGGTGGCCGAGCGGGGCATCGCTGCCCACTGGCTGTACAAGGAGCGCCGCTCCGCCAGCGCCTTCGACGCCAAGGTGGCCTGGCTGCGCCAGGTGCTGGAATGGCTGCAGGAGATGCGGGATCCCCAGGACTTCATGGAGACCTTGAAGATCGACCTGTTCGAGGACGAGGTCTTCGTCTTCACCCCCAAGGGGGACGTGAAGAGCCTGCCGGCGGGCTCCACCCCCGTGGACTTCGCGTTTGCCGTGCACACCGACGTGGGGCTTCGCTGCGCCGGGGCCAAGGTGAACGGGCGGCTGGTGCCCCTGGACTACCCCCTCAAGAACGGCGAGATCGTGGAGATCCTCACCGCCAAGCAGCCCCAGCCCAGCCAGGACTGGCTGGCCTTCGTGAAGACCTCCAAGGCCCGCAACAAGATCCGGGCCTTCCTCAAGGAGGCGCAGCGGCAGACCAGCGTGGCCCGGGGGCGGGAGCTTCTGGAGAAGGAGGCCCGCCGGCTGGGGGTCTCCCTGGCCGACAGCGGCCGGGCCGAGGAGCTGGCCCAGGTGGCCCGCCGCTACGGGCTGGCCGACGTGGAGGACCTGTACTCGGCCATCGGGTTCGGGCGGGTCTCCCCGGTCCAGGTGCTGGCCCGCCTGGTGGGGCGGGAGGAGCTGGAGGCCCAGCGGCTCAAAGGCCGCCAGCCGGGCCGGCCCCCGGCAGCGGCGCGGCGGGCGCCTGCCGGCGTGGTGGTGGAGGGCGCGGACAACCTCCTCATCCGCCTGTCCCGCTGCTGCAGCCCCCTGCCCGGCGACCCCATCGTGGGGTACGTGACCCGGGGCAGGGGCATTTCGGTGCACCGGGCCGACTGCCCCAACGTGCAGCAGGCCCTGCACGCGGACACCGGCCGCCAGGTTCCCGTGCGCTGGGAGGGGGTGGCGGGTGCGGTCTACCCGGTGAGCCTGCACGTGGAGGCCCACGACCGGGTGAACCTCCTGTCCAACATCATCAACGCCATCTCCGACGGGCGCACCAACATCGAGTCGGTGCACACCCGCACCACCCGGGACCGGATGGCCATCATCCAGGTGGTGGTGGACATCAGCAGCCTGGAGCACATGAACGACATCATCCGCCGGGTGCGCCAGGTGCACGGC
>DATCLL010000108.1:0-4870 GCA_036563935.1 Limnochordales bacterium
GAACCACCGCGGGCTGGTGGCCTTCTCCCCCCAGGAGGTGGTCTTCCGCATGGACGCCGGGACGGCAGCGGTGGCCGGCGAGGCGCTGGCCCTGGAACTTCTGGGTCCCGACCGGCTGCGGGTGGTGGGGCGCATTCGCCGGGTGACCCTGGAGGGCTGACGGGCCGTGGCCGTGATGGGCCGGCTGCGCCTGTTCCTGCAGGGCTACGTGGTGGTGCGGCTGTCCGGGGAGAACCTGGAGGGCTTCGCGAACCTGGCGGCGCGGCGGGGCGTGCGGCTGGTGCAGCTGGCCCGGGTAGCCCGGGGCGTGGCGGTGGCCCGCCTGCCCGCAGGGCAGTACCGGGCCCTGCGGCTTCCTGCCCGCCGCAGCCGGGTTCAGGTGCGGGTGGTGGCCCGGGGCGGCCTGCCGTTCGTGGTGCAGCGCCTGCGCCGCCGGCCCAGCCTGTTGGCAGGTTTTGCGGTGGCGGTGGGGGTCATGGCGGCCCTGGGTTCCCGGGTCTGGGAGGTACGGGTCAGCGGCCCGCCCGGCAGCGAGGTGGCTCCGGTTCGGGAGGCCCTGGCCCGGCTGGGCTTGCGCCCCGGGGTGCCCCGGCGGTGGGTGCAGCCCACTGAGCTGGAGCGGAGCCTGCTCCTGCAGCGTCCCGAGCTGGCGTGGGCCGAGGTGCGCCTGCAGGGTTCCACGGCCGTGGTGGAGGTGCGTCCCCGGCGCAGCGTCCCCCTGGAGGCAGCTCCCAGCGGCGACATCGTGGCCAGCGCCGACGGCCTGGTCACCGAGCTTCAGGTGCAGCAGGGCTGGGCGGCGGTGCGTCGGGGAGAGGTGGTTCGCCGGGGGCAGGTGCTCATCAGCGGGCGTCAGGGTTCCATGGCGGTGCGGGCCGCGGGGTGGGTGAGGGGGCGGGTCTGGAGCGAAGGCTACGGGGAAAGCCGCCGGTGGTTGCCCCTTTTCGAGGGAACGGGGCAGAAACTGCGGGGCTGGACCCTGCGGCTTGGGTCCTGGCGGCTCGCCCTGGGGCAGGTGGAGCCTCCACGAACCTGGTTTCGCCACCTGGGCGGCGGCCAGTGGCGGCTGCCGGGGGCGGGCGTGTGGGTTCCCCTGGAGCTGGAATGGGTGGCCTACGAGGTGCTGCGCCGCACGGAGCTTCCCGTGGGCCTGGAGCAGGCCCGGCGCCTGGCGGAGGAGCAGGCCATGGAGCAGGCCCTGTCGGGCCTGGGCCCGCGACCGGACATCCTGCGGGTGGAGCGCAGGACGTGGGAGGAGGATCTGGGGGAGGCGGGCGTGGTGGTGCGCTGCCGGGTGCTGGTGGAGGCGGTACAGGACCTGGGGACGTTCCGGGAACATGGGACATAGGTCCCATTTCCGCCTCCGCGCGGGGCAGGCATCACCGACCGGGGCCCCACCGGCGACGGAGGACTCTGGTCACCACAGCGGGCCGGCTCTATACTGGGGTGGACGCAGCCTGCCAGGGGCGAAACGCCGGGGCAGGCGAAGGGCAGGCCCAGGAGCGCGGTGTCCAGAGAGAAGGCTTCCATACCCGAGCTTCGCGGCCACGGCGCAGCGGTGTGGACGGGAACAGGCGGATGGGCGGCGGTGCAGACCTGGGGGCGGCTACTGGCCCGCAGGGCCCAGCGGTGGGGCTGGCTGCGGACCTACGCGGCGCGCAGTCCCCTGACGGTGGCCCTGGTGGCGTGGGCCGCGCTGGTGGCCCTCTTCGCCCCGCCCCTTCGCGCCCCCAGCCTGGATCTTCGGGTGGGCCAGCTGAGCCCGGTGGACGTGCAGGCGCCCCGGGCCATCGAGAACCGCTTCCGCACCCGCATGCTGCAGGAGGAGGCGGTGCGCAACGCCCTGCGCGCCGCAGCCCAGGACCCCTCCAGCTACTCCATCGACCCGGCGGCGGGACTGATGGCCGCCGACCAGGTGCGCAAGGCCCTGGACCTGGTGCGCCAGGCCCGAGAACAGCTGTGGGTGCGAAGCGGCTCGGAGGATGAGCCGGCTCCTCCCACCCCGGCTGCGGCCGCGAGCCGGGTGGCCGAGCTGAAGGAGCAGGTGGCCCGGCAGGCGGGGCTGTCGGTGCCCGACGACGTCCTTTTGCGCAGCCTGCGCCTGCCGCCCGATGCCTTCGAGACGGTGGCCTACCGGGCCCCCCGGCTGGTGGAGGAGCTGATGGGTTCCACCCGCATCGGGCAGGGGGATGTGGGACAGGCCCGGGCGCAGCTGGCCCAGCGGGCTTCCTCCCTGGCCATGACCGACGAGGCGGCCCGGGTGGCTGCGGGCATGGCCCAGGCCGCCCTGGGGCCCAACCTGGTGCTGGACCAAAGTCGCCTGGAGCGGGTGCGGGCGGAGGCGGCCCGCAGCGTGCAGCCGGTCATGGTGGCCCCTCACCAGACCATCCTGCGGCGGGGCGAACAGGTGACGGAAGAGCACCTGCAGCTGCTGGCCGACCTGGGGCTGCTCGGCCGGCGCAGCCACCCGTGGATGAGCGTGGCCGGGCTGGCCGGCCTGTGCGGGGTGCTGGTGGGGGTGTTTGCCGTCTACCTGGCCCGCTTCCACCCCTCGGTGGCGTCGTCGGCCCGGTTGTGCTGGCTTTTGGCCGTGCTGGCCCTGGCGGTAGCGGTGCTGGCCAGGCTGCTGCAGGCGGTGGTGTGGCCCTTCGCCGGCTACCTGGTGCCGGTGGCCCTGGCCGGCATTCTGGCCTGCGTGCTGGTGGACGCGCGGGTGGCGCTGGTGCTGGTGGTGCTGCTGTCCACGGTGGTGGTGGGGCTGGCCTTCGGCTTCGAGGGGCGCTTCATGGCCGTGGCCGCCCTGACCGGGGTGGTGGCCGTCTTCGCTGCCCACCGGGTGGGCCAGCGCTCGGAGCTGACCCGGGCCGGGCTGGTGGCCGGTGCCGCCGGCCTGGCCGGGGTGGGCATCCTGGGGCTGTTCCAGGCGGACGGGCAGGTGCTCATGAACAGCTGGGCCGGCTTCGCCAACGGCGTGGGCAGTTCGGTGCTGGCCCTGGGCCTGCTGCCGTTCATGGAGGGGCTGTTCGGCGTGGCCTCCAGCGTGCGGCTCATGGAACTGTGCAACCCCCACCAGCCCCTGCTGCGCCGCCTGCTGCTGGAGGCCCCGGGGACGTACCACCACAGCCTCATGGTGGGTAACCTGGCCGAGGCGGCGGCCGAGGCGGTGGGGGCCGACCCCGTCCTGTGCCGGGCCGGCGCGCTGTACCACGACGTGGGCAAGGTGCGCCGGCCGTACCTGTTCGTGGAAAACCAGATGGGGGACCAAAACCCTCACGACCGGCTGAGCCCCAGCCTGAGCACCCTCATCATCATGTCCCACGTGAAAGACGGGGTGGAGCTGGCCCGCCGCCACCGGCTGCCCGAGGCGGTGGTGGAGTTCATCCGCACCCACCACGGCACGGACCTGGTGCGCTACTTCTACGCCAAGGCCGTCCAGCAGGAAGGGCCCGACAAGGTGGACGAGCGGGACTTCCGCTACCCGGGGCCCAAGCCCCGCACCAAGGAGACGGCCATCGTGATGCTGGCCGATTCCGTGGAGGCTTCGGCCCGGGCCCTGAAAAACCCCACGCCGGGCCGGGTGGAGGGGCTGGTGCACCGCACCCTTCGGGAGCGGCTTCTGGACGGGCAGCTGGACGAAAGCCCCCTCACCCTGCAGGAGCTGCACACCATCGCCGAAGCGTTCACCCGGGTGCTCACCGGGGTATACCACAGCCGGGTCGAGTACCCGGCCCGGGACCGGGAGCGGGACCGGGAGCGCGAGCGGGAGCGGGAACGGGACCGGGAACGGGAGGTGCGGCTGCGGCGGGCATGAACGGGCGGCGGACACCCCAGCCGGCAGGGGAGGGACAGCCGCAGCCTGCGCCGAAGGGCCCCAGGCGGGCCGCGGTGCGGGCCCGGGTGCGGGTATACAACCACCAGCGGGAGGTGCCGGTGCGGCCGCTGCTTGCGGGCGGGTGGCTGGCCCGGGCCGTGCGGCAGGCCCTCCTTCAGGAGCCGTCCCTGCAGGGGCGCTCGGTGGAGGTGAGCGTGGCCCTGGTGGACGACGTGGCCATCGCGGACCTGAACCGGCGATTCCGGGGCAAGGAGGGCCCCACGGACGTGCTCTCCTTCCCCCTGCTGGAGCCCGGGGAGCCGCAGCCGGACGGGGGTCCCCAGTGGCTGGGCGAGGTCATCATCAGCGTCCCGAGGGCCCTGGAGCAGGCCCAGCGGTTCGGTCACTCGCCCCAGCGGGAGCTGGCGTACCTGGCCGTGCACGGCTGCCTGCACCTGCTGGGCTATGACCATCACGACCCGGTCTCCCGGCGGCGCATGCGGGAGCGGGAAGAGGCGGCTTTGGCGGCATGCGGCCTGACCCGCTGACGGAACCGGACGGGCCGGAGCCTGTCTGGCGGTCCCGGCGGGTGCTGCAGAGCTTCCGCTTCGCGGGGCGGGGCCTCACCTTCGCCCTGCGCACCCAGCGCAACCTGCGCATTCACTTCTTCATCGCCCTGCTGGTGCTGGTGCTGGCCGTGGCGCTGAAGGTGCGCCGGCTGGAGCTGGCGGTGCTGGTGATCACCATCGCGGGGGTGCTGGTGGCGGAGCTGTTCAACACCGCGGTGGAGGTGGCCGTGGACCTGGGTTCCCCGCACACCAGCGACCTGGCCCGCATCGCCAAGGACGTGGCGGCGGGAGCGGTGCTGGTGATGGCGCTGGCGGCCGTCTCGGTGGGCCTGCTGGTCTTCTACGTGCCCCTTACCACCTGGCTCACGTACGGGGGGCCTCTGCCCGGCCGGGCCTCGCCGGCACACCTGACGCTGGCCGGGGCGTGCCTGGTGCTGCTGCTCACGTGGGGCGGCAAGACGCTGTCCACTCGGCCTCTGCGCCTCAGCGG
>DATCLL010000109.1:0-9661 GCA_036563935.1 Limnochordales bacterium
GGGGGTCAACACCGCCGAGAGGGTGAAGGCCGCCAGCACCGCCCACCGCCGGCCCCGCCGCAGCCCTGCGGGCGTGACCAGCCCCAGCCGGGCCGCCACGAAGCCGGCCAGGGGCATCTCGAACAGCAGCCCCAGCGGTACCGTCAAGCCGAACAGGAAGGAAAGCAGGCGGTGAAAGGAGATGGCGGGCATCACCCCGCTGCCCGCCTGGGAAAGCAAAAAGCGCAGCGCCACCGGGTACAACACCACGTACCCGAAGGCCACCCCCGCCAAGAACAGCCCCACCGCCGCCGGAACCGCCCGCACCGCCAGGCGCACCTCGTGGGGGTACAGGGCCGGCACCACGTACAGCCAGACCTGGGCCAGGATGACGGGCCCCGCCAGCACCAGGTCCACGGCCAGCAGCAGCTTCAGGTACCCCACGAAGGCCTCGGCGGGGGTGGTGACCACCAGCCGCCCGGCCTCCCGGGCCAGGACGGCGATGGCGTGGGGAACCACCCGCCACGCCGCCACGCCGCCTGCCACCAGCGCCAGCAGGCTCACCAGGACCCTGTACCGGAGCTCCTCCAGGTGCTCCGGTATGGTCATCTCGGCCCCGGGGCGGGCCCGGGCGGCACGCCAGCCGGCTACCCGTCGCCCGGGCCCGGCAGAAGCTTCAGCGGGCGTGGCCGGCCGACCCTCCCCCGACGGCAGCGGAGCCGGCCTCGGAGGACGGCGGCGAAGCGGCCGGGGACGTCCCCGAACCCACCGGTTCACCCGATGCGGCCCGCTCCGGCCGTCTGGGCTCCGCCGTCATGTCCTCCTCCACCTGCCGGGTGACCCGCCGGAACTCGTTGATGGTGCGCCCCAGGGCCCTCCCCACCTCGGGCAGCTTGCCGGGCCCGAAGATGATGAGGGCCAGCAGCAGAATGACCACCAGCTCGCCGGGTCCTACGTGGAACATGGCTCACCCATCTCCTGTCCCGGGCGCCCCCTCGGGGGGCGCGCCGGGGGATTTCTCGCCAGGCTCGTGCAGCCCCTGCTCCCCCCGCAACAGCGCGACGGCATGGGGCAGCTGGCCGGCGATGGCCTGCCAGCTCTCCTGCACGCCCCGGGGGCTTCCCGGGAGATTCACGATGAGGGTGCGGCCCCGCACCCCTGCCACGGCCCGGGACAGCATGGCCGTCGGGGTGCGAGCCAGCGCCGCCCACCGCATGGCCTCGGGCAGCCCCGGCACCAGGCGCTCCACCACGCTCAAGGTGGCCTCGGGGGTCACGTCCCTGGGCGCCAGGCCCGTTCCTCCGGTGGTCACCACCAGGTCCAGGCGGTGCACGTCCGCCGCCTCCAAAAGAACCCGGCGGATCTGCTCCGCCTCGTCGGGCACCACCCTGCGGAACTCCACCCGGCCTCCCGCCTGTTCCACCAGGCGGCACAGGAGCTCACCGCTGCGGTCCTCCCGCCGTCCCGCGGACACCCCGTCGCTGACGGTGACAACCCCTGCCCGGATGGGGCGCCGCCCTGCCCCCTGCTCGGCCACCGGGCCCCTGCCTCCTCTTCGTCAGGTTCTGCGGGCGGCCAGCTCCAGGGTGATGTCCCTCAGCAGCCGGGAGGCCACTCCGTCCGGCACCTGCCCCAGGGCCGCCAGGGCCTGGTCGATGAACCGCCTGGCCACCTCCTCAGTATACCGGACGGCCCCGTTGTCCCTCACCATGCGCAGCACCTGCCGGATGGCCGCACCGGCGGGGGGAAACTCCCGCAGCAGCTCGGCCACCCGCTCCCGGTAGGCGGGCTGCTCCAGCAGGTACAGCACCGGCAGGGTGAAAACCCCTTCGGCCAGGTCCGAGCCCGCGGGCTTGCCCATCTCCACCTCGTCGCCCACCACGTCCAGGAGGTCATCCACCACCTGGAACGCCATGCCCAGCTGGTACCCGAACACCCCCATGGCCTGGACGTGGTGGCTGGAGGCGCCTCCCAGGATGGCGCCGCTCTCACAGCAGGCCTGGAAGAACCGGGCCGTCTTCTTGCCGATGCGCCGGAAGTAGTCCTGCTGGGTCTGATCCAGGCGGCCCTTGAACTGGTGCTGGGCGATCTCGCCCTCGCACATCTCGTAAATCATGTCCGACATGATCTTCAGCACCCGGGGGTTCCCCTGGTCCACGATGAGGCTCATGGCCCGGGCCAGCATGAAGTCGCCCGTGAGCACCGCCGGGTAGTTGCCCCAGATGGCGTTCACCGTGGGCCGGCCCCGCCGGGTGGGCGCGTGGTCGATGACGTCGTCGTGCACCAGGGTGGCCATGTGGATCATCTCCGCGGCCGCGGCGATGGGTACCACGTCATCGTCCCGGCCTCCGAAGATGCGGGCGGAAAGCAGTGTCAACAGGGGCCGTATCCGCTTGCCCCCGGCCCGCAGCAGGTGCAGGGAGGTAGTGGCCCCCAGTCCCTCGGTGGCGCTGAGCACCTCTTCCAGCAGCCGCTCCACCCGTTCCAGGGCCTGGCCCACCGTGGCCCGCACCCGGACCAGGAGCTTCACCGGTTGCCCCCCAAGCCCCAGTCCCCCCGGGCCACCACGGCTGCTGGCTCTGCCCGGGTGCCTGCCCCGGAGCTTCCGGCCCGCTGCGGTTCGCTGGAGCCGCCGGCAGGGGGAACCTGTCCCACGTGCAACGCTGCCACGCCTCCCCAGAGGTTCACGTACCGAACCCCTGTTAAGCCAGCCTCCGTCATTATCCTGCAAAGTTCGTCCTGATTGGGAAAACGGGTGAGCGAACGGGGCAGGTACGCGTAGGCCTCCCGCCGGCCCGCCACCAGCGCGCCCAGCCACGGCACCACCCGGTAGAAGTACCAGCGGTACACCCGCCCCCACCACCGCCCAACGGGATGGGACAGCTCCAGGCAGACCACCCGGCCCCCGGGGCGCACCACCCGGCACATCTCCCGGAAGCACGCCCCCAGGTCGGCCAGGTTGCGGGCCACGAAGGCCATGGCTGCCGCATCGAAGGAGCCCCCCGCGAAGGGCAGCTCCAGTGCGTTGGCCAGCACGGCCCGCCCCCTGCCCGCAGCCTTGCGGGCCAGCTTGTCCCTGCCCCGGCGCAGCATCTCCCCGGAGAAATCCACCGCCACCACGCACCCGCCGGGCCCCAGGCGGCGGGCCAGCTCTACGGACAGATCGCCCGTTCCGGCAGCCACGTCCAGCACCCGCCGGCAGCCCGGCCCCACCGCCACCGCCGCGGCCGCCTTGCGCCACAGGACGTCCTGGCCCAGGCTCATCAGGCGGTTCATGAGGTCGTAGCGGGAGGCGATGGCGTCGAACATGCGCCGCACATACGCCTCCCGCCCGGCCCGGTCCTCGGGAACCCCCAGCTCCCGCACGTCGGGGCAGTTCATCCCGCGGCCGCCTCACTCCGCCAGGTAGTACGCCAGGCGCTGCATCTCCAGGCTCACGTCCGCGTTGGCCAGGTGCACCCCCGGCGGCACCACCAGCTTGGCGGGGGCGAAGTTCAGGATGGCCCGGATGCCGGCCTGCACACACCGGTCCACCACCTGCTGGGCCGCCTGGGCGGGCACGGTGATGATGGCCATCTGCAGCCGTTCCCGCCGGGCCACCTCCACCAGCTCGTCCACCGGGTAGACCCGCAGCCCCTCGAACTCCTGGTGAACCTTGGCGGGGTCGTTGTCAAAGATGGCCACGATGTGAAGGTTGAACCGGGGATCCTCCCGGGAGCGCTCCAGGTTGTAGCGCACCAGGGCGTGGCCGAGGCTTCCGAACCCTACCAGGCCGATGCGGATCTCGGTGTGGAGGTTGAGGATCTTGCGGAGCTCCTCCCGCAGGTACCCCACCTCGTAGCCCACGCCCTGCTTGCCGAACTCGCCGAACCAGGCCAGGTCCTTGCGCACCAGCGCCGGGCTGACGCCCGCCCGCTCGCCCAGCTCCTGGGAGGACATGAGCTTCACGTCGCCGTTCTGATAGGCCTCGTCCAGCACCCGCAGGTACAGGGGTAGCCGGCGCACCACCGCGTCGGAGATCTTTTTCCAGCGCGTCATCACCAAGGGGCGTCACCCCCGCCCCGTTGCCCGTCTTCGCCCGCTGCGACCCATCCCGCGTGCGGCGCCATTATACCGTCGGCTCCCGACACCAGGCAACGCGCCGCCCTGGCGGCGGGGCTGCCCCCGGCCCCTACTTGGGATACGGGATCCCCGCCAGCGTTGCAGCCACCCGGTACAGCTGCTCCAGGAGCACCAGGCGGCTCAGCTCGTGGCTCATGGTGAGGGGCGAAAGGGACACCCTGCGCTGGCACCATCCCAGCACGTCCCCGGAAAGCCCCCACGCGCCGCCCACGAAGAAGGCCACGGGAACATCCCGCCACGCCATCTCCTTCAGCCACCGGCTCCACTGCAGGCTGTCCAGGGCCTCGCCCTCCACGGCCAGGGCCACCCGTACGCTGTTTTCGGGGATGGCCGCCGCCATGAGCCTGCGCCCCTCCTCCTGCAACACCTGCTCCGGGCGGCGCTCATCGCCCCGGGCCGGCCGCACCTCCATCACCTGGAGGCTCACCTGGGGCATCCGCTGCAGGCGACGCAGGTACTCCGCCGCGGCCTGGGCCATGCCGGGATGGCGCAGCGGGCCTACCGCCACCACCCACAGCCGCAGCACGGCCCGCGCCCCCGCAGGAACGGTCAGCGGGCCTGCAGGCGCTGGCGCACGTCCTGTTCCAGGCGGTCAAGCTGCGAGGCGGAGGGAGCCTCCAGGTAGATGCGCACCACGGGTTCTGTGCCGGAGGCGCGCACCAGCCACCAGCTCCCGTCCTCCAGCACCACCTTCACCCCGTCCAGCACCGTCACCCGCTCCACCTTCAGCCCCGCGCACTGCTCGGGGGGCGTAAGCCGCAGCCTCTCCAGAACCCTGTCCCGCGCCGCCTCCGAGACGGGGAGATCCACCCGCCGGCTTTCCCAGCGGCCGTGGCGACTGTAGATCTCCTCCAGCAGGCTGGACAGGGGCCGTCCGGCCTCGTTCCAGATGAGCGCCACCAGCGTGATGGCCAGGATGCCGTCCTTTTCCGGGATGTGGCCGGCGATGGACAGGCCGCCGCTTTCCTCGCCGCCCAGCACCACCGGCTCGGACCGCATCACGGCGCCCACGTGCTTGAAGCCCACCGGCGTCTCCCGCAAGGGCACCGAGAACTCCACCGCCAGGCGGTCCAGCAGGTGAGTGGTGGCCACCGTGCGCACCAGGGCTCCCCGCATGCCCCGCTGGCGCAGCAGGTAGTCGGCTACCAGTGCCAGCACCTGGTTGGCCGACAGGAACCGGCCCCCCTCGTCCACCACCCCGAACCGGTCCGCGTCGCCGTCGGTGGCCAGGCCTAGCACCCCGCTGCGCCGGGCCACGGCCTCCCGCAGGCCCTGCAGGTGGTGTTCCACCGGCTCCGGCGCCCCTCCCCCGAACAGGGGGTCCCGCTCCGCCCGCAGCACCTGCACCCGCAGGCCCAGGCTCTCCAGGGCCCCGGGCGCGTAGCGGGCGCCGGCGCCGTGCATGGCGTCGTACACCACCTCCCCGGCCCGCCGGGGCCGGTAAGCCCCCCGGGCCACGGCCATGAGGTGTTCCAGGTATCCGCCCCGCAGGTCCACGCTTTCCAGCAGGCCCTGCCGCCGGGCCTGGTCCAGGGGAATGGACTGCACGGCCAGGTGGCCTTCCCGCTCCTGCCGGTCCAGCTCCTGGAGGTGGTGCTCGATGGCTGCGGTCACGTCCGACAGTGCCGGCCCGCCGTAGTGGGGGATGAACTTCAGCCCCAGGTACTCCGGCGGGTTGTGGCTGGCCGTCACCATCACCGCGCCTGCCGCCCGGCGCTCCAGGACCCCGTACGCCAGGGCCGGGGTGGGCACCTCCGCCGGGCTGAGGCCCACCGCGATGCCGTTGCCCGCCAGCACCTCCGCCACCGTGCTGGCGAAACGCTCGGCCATGAACCGGGTGTCGTAACCCACCAGCACCTCCCGGCGGGCCCACCCGGACTCCTGCAGGTAGCCGGCGATGGCCTGGCTGACGCGCCGCACGTTGCGAAAGGTGAACTCCTCTGCCAGGATGGCGCGCCAGCCGTCGGTTCCGAACCGCACAGGTGCCACCCGCTCCACCTCCTGCCCAGGTAGCTCCCGCCACCATCATTCCACCCGGCAGAAGCCCTCCCTCCGGTGGCCGGCCACGGACAGCTGTCCCGACGACGGCCCGGGAAGCTCCCCACAAAGCCGGCGCCCCCGGGCCCGCACGGGGCGCCGGGGACGCCGGCATGGGGTGCTGGCAGCCCGGGCCGCTGCAGGCTTGCTGCGGCGGCCCGGGGCCTGTGGACAGGATGCCCGTCAGGCCCGGGCCGAGGCCACCGTCACCCGGCGGGCCTCACCGGTGCCGCAGCTCTCCCGCACCACCAGGGTGGGGGTAAGGGTCAGCTGCACCGGCTGGCGGTTGCGCTCCCGCAGGAGGTCCAGCAGCGTCAGGGCCGCCATGCGGCCCAGCTGCTCCCGGTTCACCGTCACCGCGGTGAGCCCCATGGCCTGCTCGCTGGGCGAACCGTGGCCCCACACCACCAGGGCCAGATCCCTGGGGGCCGCCAGGCCGGCCTCCCGCATGGCATACAGTACACCCGGAACAAGAGCCTCGTGGGCCACGTACACCGCCGTGGGCAGCTCCCCCGGCGAGCGCCGGCGGCCCTCTTCGCCCTCCTCCAGGCCCAGCAGCTGCTTCATGGCCCGCAGCCCGGCGGCATGGGCGGTGCCGTTGGCCAGGTCCGAAAGCTCCACCTGCACCACCATGGAAGGCGACAGCGTCACGCCGGCCTGCGCCATGGCCTGCTGGAAGCCGGCCCGCACCTGCTCGCCCCAGCGGCCGGTGGGCACGATGAGGGCGATGCGCCGGTGCCCGTGCTGCAGCAACCGCTCGGCCACCTGGAAGGAGGGGGTGAGCCAGTCGATGGTGACCGTGCTCAGGTGCGCTTCCTCGGGAACCTCGTCACCCAGGACCACCACCGGCAGCGTGTCGCTGGCCAGAGCCGAAAGCCAGCGGGCCTTGCTGAGGTTGCCGCCCACGATGAGGCCATCCACCTGGCGCTGGGCAACGCTGGCAGGCGGATCCCACTGGGCGCTCTGCGCGTCCAGCACGTGCAGCACCAGGTGCAACTGCTCCCGCCGCAGCACCGCCTCGATGCCCTGGATGAGGCCCAGACCGTAGCCGGGCATGGAAGATGGCAGGGAGAGCAGCAGCGCGATCTGGCCGGTGCGCTGGGTAGCCAGGGCCCGGGCCACCCCGTTGGGATGGTAGTTCAGCTTCTTGACGGCCTTCAGCACCCGGTCACGCACGTGGGGTCGCACGCAGGACTTCCCGTTGATCACCCGGGAGACGGTGGCCTTGGACACCCCGGCGATCCTGGCCACGTCGTCCAGGGTGACCCGAGTCTTGGGCTGTGGGTCGTTCTTCTTGCGTCGCGGCATGGTATCGTTCCCGCCTCTCCTCAGATGCGTCCCACCGGGTCGATTATCGTCCCACCCCAGCCACAACTATTCGGCTCACCCGCCCGCTAGCTGGGGCACGGGCCTTGCCCGCCCGTGGGACTCGCCCCGGCGCAGCGCTGGTACCGCTAGCACGATCCTGCCCCGGGGCTTCCTCCCCTATTCGTTTCGTCTTGCAGCTGGCTTTATTGTAGACTCCCCTGGGCCCGCGGGGAAGGGAGGGTTGACCCTGTTGGCCCACGAAGGGACTGACGACCCTGACACGCGTCCTGCAGGGGCAAGAGCCTGCCCGGCGGAGCTTAGGGAACTGGAGGAAAGGTGCATGCTTCTGGCCGTGGACATCGGGAACACCACCACAGGCCTGGCGGTGTATGCGGGCGAGCAGCTGGTGCACCACTGGTGGCTCACCACGGTGCGGGAGCGCACCGCGGACGAGCTGGCGGTACTGCTGGCATCCCTGCTGCGACTAAACAGCCTGGCGCCCACAGATATTACCGGTGCCGCCATCAGCTCCGTGGTGCCCAGCCAGACCGGGCCCTGGGAGCGGGTGTGCCGAACCTTCCTGGGGCGGGAGCCCCTGGTGGTAACTGCCAGTACCCCGGTGGGGGTGACGGTGGGCTACCGCTTCCCCGAGGAGCTGGGCCCGGACCGGCTGGTGAACGCGGTGGCCGCGGTGCAGCTGTATGGAGCGCCGGTCATCGTGGTGGACTTCGGCACGGCCACCACCTTCGACGTGGTGGATGCCTCGGGGTGCTACCTGGGAGGTGCCATCGCCCCGGGCGTGGGCATCTCCGCGGAGGCGCTGTTCGAGCGGGCGGCCCGGCTTCCCCGGGTGGAGCTGCGCAAGCCCCCGGCCGCCATCGGCCGCACCACCGCCGAGAGCATCCAGTCCGGGATCGTGTTCGGCTTCGCCGGGCAGGTGGACGGGCTGGTACGCCGCCTGGTCAGGGAACTGGGCGGCTCGGCTCGGGTGGTGGCCACCGGCGGGCTGGCGGAGCTTATCGCGCCGGAGTGTGAGACGGTGGAGGCCATCAATCCCTTGCTCACCCTGGAAGGGCTTCGCCTCATCCACCAGCGCCTGGCGGCCGGCGGTGGCCATGGGAGCTAGACCGCCCCTGCAGGAGCCGGAGCGCCCGGGGCTTGGCGGCCAGGGGTGGACCTGGCGCAACCTCATCGTGGCCTGCACCCTGAGCCTGCTGGTGCTGGCCGGGTTGGTGGCAGCCACCTGGGATCGGGACAGCTACAGGGCCCTGTCCGGCCTGCACGGCCGGGCGCTGGGTGCGGCGTTGGCTGCCCTGGCGGCGTCTTGGGCCCTCAACACCCTGCGGGCCTGGATGGTGGCCCGGGCTCTGGGCCACCCCGTGGGCGGCCGGGTCGCTTTCCGGGCCGTGATGGCGGGGGCCTATGTGGCGGCCCTGACCCCCTTCGCAGGGGGCGGCGGTGCCGCGGAGGCCCTGGTGCTGGCGCAGGGCGGGCTGCCGTACCCCCTGGCCCTGGCGGGCGTCACCGCCTCCGGGGTCATCGCCCAGGCCGTGCTGCTCGCGGGCACCGCGGTGGCCCTGTTAAGCCCCCTGCCCCTGCCCGGGGTGCCGGTGCTGCGCATGGTGGCCCGCTGGCTGTGGGCGCCGTACGCCCTGGCCCTGGCGGGGGTGGCTGCCGCCCTGATGCGCCTGGAGCTTCTGGCGGGCCCCGTGGACCGCCTGCTGGGGTGGCTGGAACGGCTGTGGCCCCGGGCGGCGCGCCGGCTGGCGGGGTGGCGGGCGAAGAGCCGCAGCTTCCTGGTCAGCACCGCCCAGGGCGTGCGCACGCTGCTGCAGGCCCGGCCCGGGGTGGTGGTGGCCCTGGCGGTGCTGTACGTGGGATACTACGGGGCCATCTTCTCGGTGGCTCCCCTCATCGGGATCCCCATGGGCCTGGAGCTTTCGCCCGCCGCTATATTGGTGGCGCAGTTCCCGCTGTTTCTTTTGGCAGGCGCCATGCCCACCCCGGGAGCCTCCGGGGCCATGGAGGCGGCCATGGCGGCCCTGGTAGCCCCTCACCTCCCGCTGGCGGCCGTGGGCGTCTTCGTGACCGCCTGGCGGGCCCTGACCCTGTACCCCGCTATGGCGGTGGGAGCCATGGCGGCCGTGAGCACCCTGCGCAGCCTGGGCCAGGCAGGCTCCCAGCCCGGCCGGCTGCACAGCCCGGCCTGACCGCG
>DATCLL010000110.1:0-5175 GCA_036563935.1 Limnochordales bacterium
TTCGGGCCGGTGGTGGCGGTGACGGCGCTGACCAAGCGGCTGCACACCCGGGCCGAGGTGGAAGACGTGACCATGACCCTGCTGGAGTTTGCGGCGGGCCACCTGGGCTACGTGGGCTCGGCGTGGGCGTGTCCCGGGGTGTTCTTCGTGCACGTGTACGGCACCCGGGCCAACTACTTCTACCAGGTGAACTTCCGGTACTGGGAGCAATCGCACCTGTTGGACCAGCACTCCCGCCTGGAGCGGCAGACCTACGGCGAGATGGAGCGGGTGGCGGTGCAGCCTGCTCCCACCGACATGCTGCGGGAGCAGCTGGAGGAGTGGGCGGCCTGCATCCGGGAAGGAGGCCGCCCCGAGGTGGGGGCCCGGGAAGCCCTGGAGGCCCTGGCGGTGGTGTGGGCGGCCCTGCGCTCGGCCCGGGAGGGCCGGCGGGTGGAGCTGCAGGAGGTGCTGGCGCAGGCGCCGGCGTGAGGGCGAGCAAGCCACGGGAGGGGGAGGGTGGTCCATGCGGGCCGGGAGCACGAGGATGGGGCGGGAACAGGCCGTGGGGGCAGCAGTGGCGGTGGTGGCGTTGGTGCTGGCCGCGGCCCTGGCGGCGGCCAGCCCGGTGACAGCCCTGGCGGGCGCTTCCAGGCCGGTGACGGTGATGCTCAGCTACGGGGACAACATCTTCGCCGCCGTGCCCACGGTGGCCATCGAGCGGGGCATCTTCCTCAAGTACGGGCTGGCGGTGAACGCGTTTCCCCAGCCGCGCTCCCAGCTGGCGGTGGAGTCCCTGGTGGGCGGCTCCACGGACTTTGCCACCGCGGTCTCCAACCGGCTGGTGTTCGCCGCCGACGCAGGGCTACCCGTGGTGGCCATCGGGCTTTCGGGATACGGCTACGTGGCCCAGCTCATCGTTCCGGTGCGGGACACCACCACCCGCTCCATGCGGGACCTGGTGGGCAAACGGTTGGGCATCCAGGTGGGGTCGGGCACCTACGCCGTCTGGGTGCGCTACCTGGAGACCCAGGGCCTGTCGCCCTCGGACTTCCGGATCGTGAACCTGGACACCGAGGTGATCCCGTCGGCCTTCGAGGCCGGCCAGCTGGATGCCGCGGTGCTCTTCCACCCCTTCACCTCCCAGCTCACCTACACCGGCCTGGGGCGGGTGGTGCTGCGGGAGGAGGACATCGCCGGCCCGGTGCAGTCCACCTACCCCGTCTACCTGCTGACCCGGCCGCAGCTCATCCAGCGCAACCCTGACCTGGTGCGCCGGTTCATGCTGGCCTGGGTGGAGGCCACCCACTGGGTGGAAACCCACCGGGACGAGGCCCTGGAGATCATGACGGACTTCTACCAGAACCTGGGCCTCAAGCTGGACCAGCGGGTGGTGGGCGACATGCTGCGCTCGGCCCGCTTCGACCGGGTGCTGGTCTCCGACGTGGACATCCGCGACGCCCAGGAGAACATCGCCCGGCCGTACCTGCAGGCGGGCCGCATCCGGCGCATCCCCGAACTGCGCAACATCGTGGACAACCGCTTCGCCCAGGAGGCCCTGGCCCAGCTGGGGCTCAAGGAACCCCTGCGCTGAGGCGCCCGGGAGGGACGGCGGTGCCCAAGCTGGAGGTCGTGGGGCTGGAGAAGCGCTACCTCCTGGAGGAGGGCGACGAGCTGCGGGAGCTGGTGGCCCTCCAGGACGTGAGCTTCACCGTGGCCGAGCGGGAGTTCGTCTCCATCGTGGGCCCCAGCGGGTGCGGCAAGACCACGCTCCTCATGATCGTGGCGGGTCTGGCGGAGCGTTCCGGCGGCGAGGTTCGCCTGGACGGCCGGCCGGTGGAGGGGCCGGGGCTGGACCGGGGGGTGGTCTTCCAGGAGTTCGCCCTGTTCCCGTGGATGACGGTGCTGGAAAACGTGTGCTTTGGCCTGGAGATGAAGGGCGTGCCCCGGGGCCAGCGCCTGCAGGTGGCCCGCCGTTTCCTGGCCATGGTGGGGCTGGAGGGGTTTGAAGGGGTCTACCCCCACCGGCTGTCGGGGGGCATGAAGCAGCGGGTGGCGGTGGCCCGGGCGCTGGCCTACGACCCGGAGGTGCTCCTCATGGACGAGCCCTTCGGGGCCCTGGACGCCCAGACCCGGGCGGTGCTGCAGCAGATGCTGGTGGACGTGTGGGCCCAGACCCGCAAGACGGTGCTGTTCGTCACCCACAGCATCCGGGAGGCGCTGCTCTTGTCGGACCGGGTGCTGGTGATGAGCGCCCGGCCGGGGCGCATCGTGGGCGAGCTGCCGGTGGCGCTTCCCCGGCCCCGGGATCCCCTCAGCCCGGAGTTTGCCGCCCTGCAGCGCGCCCTGGCGGAGATGCTGGGCGGCGTTCCCGTGGGGCTGGTGTGAGGGTGGGGCGGCCATGAGCATGGGAGGGCGGCCATGAGCGTGGGGGAAAGCCGCCAGGCGGTGGCGGCACGGGCCACGGCCGGCCTGGGCCGGCGAGGGGGGCTGCGGGCGCGCCGGCAGCTGGTCAGCCTGTGGCACACGGTGCGCACGCTGGCCTTGCTGGCCGTGGCATGGGAACTGTTCGGGCGCTCCGGGGTGCTGCACAACGCGCTGTTCCCGCCCTTCAGCGAGGCGGTGGGGCGGCTGGTGGAGTGGGCCCGGCAGGGGCTGTTCTGGCGGGACCTGGGGTGGTCCTTGTACCGGCTGGCGGCGGGACTGCTGCTGGGGAGCGCGGCCGGCACCCTGCTGGGCATGGTGATGGGGTACAGCCGTTCCGTGGAGAGCTGGGTGGTGCCGGCCCTTGACCTGTTTCTGTCCATCCCCTCCATCGCCGTCTACCCGGTGGTGATCCTGGCCTTCGGCCTCAGCAACAAGGCCATCATCTACACCCTGGCCTTCGAGGTGGCCATCACGGTGACGGTGAACACGTGGACCGGCGTCAAGAGCGTGCCGCCGGTGCTGGTGAACGCCGCCCGCACCATGGGGGCGCGGGGCCGGGTGCTGTTCTGGCGGGTGATGCTGCCCGGGGCGCTGGCCCACATCATCTCGGGCTACCGGCTGGCCTTCAGCCGGGCGTGGCGCATCCTGGTGGCAGCCGAGCTCATGGGCGGCGTGGGGTCCGGGCTGGGGTTCCGCATCCAGGAAGGGCGGGCGTTCTTCGATTCGGAGCTGGTCTTCGCGGGCGTTCTGGCGTTGGGCGTGCTGGGCGTGCTGGCGGAGCGGCTGCTTTTGCGGGTGCTGGAGGAGGCCACCGTGGAGCGGTGGGGGCTTCTGCGCTCCTGAGGTGGAGCGGGTTTGGGGAGGAGGACGGCGGTGAAGCTGGACGTCCCGCTGGCGGACGAGGTTGTGGCCGAGGTCGTGGAGACGTGGATCATGCGCTTTTTGAACAGCGGCGTGCTGTTCAGCGACCTGGTGGAGATCCTGCGCCGGGTGCGGGGGTGGCCCGACTGGCTGGGGGCGTGGCGGGAGGTGGCCGACCGCTATCTGGCGCACGCCCGGCGCTGGGAGGCCGAGGGGCGGCATGCCAGCGCGGCCGGCCTGTACGAGCTGGCGGCGGTCTACTACCACTACGGGTATTTCGTGTGGACCGTGGACCGGGAGGCGCACCGCCAGGCGCTTTTGGCCATGGTGGCCGCGCACGAAAAAGCGCTGCCCCACATGCGGCCGGCAGTGCGCAAGATGCGCATCCCGTGGGAGGGGCGGGAGCTCACCGCGCTCTTGTCCGTCCCCGAAACGGCCGGGAAGCGGCCGGCCCCCGTGGTCATCGTGCTGCCCGGGTTGGACTCCTGCAAGGAGACCCGCCACCAGGGCCGGGGAGCATACCTGCGGCGGGGCCTGGCCGTGCTGTCCCTGGACGGGCCCGGCCAGGGGGAGAGCTTCCTGCACTCCACCATCCGCCCGGACTACGAGACGGCGGTGCGGGCGGCCATCGACGCCCTCCAGGGGGTGGAGGGCGTCGATGCCAACCGGGTGGCCGTGGTGGGTATGTCCCTGGGCGGGTACTACGCGGCCCGGGCTGCGGCTTTCGAAGGGCGGCTGAGCGCCGCGGTGGTGGACTCGGGGCCGTACGACCTCGGTGAGGCCTGGCCGCAGCTTCCCCGGGTGACCCGGGAAGCCTTCCAGCTTTACTCGGGAGCTTCCTCTCCCGAGGAAGCCCGCCGGCGGGCCGGCGAGCTGCACCTGCGGGGGGTGGCCGCCCGCATTCGCATCCCCACCCTCATCCTGCACGGGGAGCAGGATCCCCTGTTCGGGGCCGACCACGCCCGCCGGCTGGCCGAAGAGATCGGCTCCGCCGCCACCTTGCAGGTGTTCCCCGAGGGCAACCACGGCCTGCAGAACGTGCGGCCCCTGGTGGCGCCCATGGTGGCGGACTGGGTGGCCGACCGGCTACGGGCGGGAGCGTGAGCAGCCGTGGCGGTGCACGCCGAGGGGGGAGCTGCCGGGCACCCCGTGCGGCTGGTGGAGATGCGCCGGCCGCAGCTGGAACAGAGGCTGCAGCAAACGGACCTGGCGCTGGTGGCCACGGGCAGCGTGGAGCAGCACGGCCCGCACCTGCCCTACGGAACCGACGCCTTCGCCGCCGAGGTGGTGGCCGAGGCCCTGGCCCGCCGGTTGAACGGGGTGCTGCTGCCCTTCACGCCTCTGGGGATCACTCCCCTGCACATGGCCTTCAAGGGGACGCTCACCCTGCGGCCGGAGACGTTCATGGCCCTTCTGGCGGATGTGCTGGACAGCGCCTGGAAGCACGGCTTTCGGCGCTTTGTCGTCGTCAACTGGCACGAGGGGAACATCCCCGCCATCCAGATGAGCGCCAGCCGGCTGGTGCAGCAGACCGGGGCCAGGGTGGTGCTGGTGCAGGCGTGCTACGTGGCCGAGGAGATGTTCGGCCACGAGGTGGGGGGCCTCACCCACGGCGGCGAGATGGAGGTGCTGCCCGTGCTGCTGTACAACCCGCAGCTGGTGGCGCTGGCGGAGGCCGCGCAGCCCTCGGACCGCTCCCAGGGCCAGCTCATGGACCGCCGCCGGCGCAGCCGGGGGATCAGCCTGGTCATACGGGACGTGCGGGAGATCGCACCCACGGGGTGGTACGGGGATCCGCATCCCGCCACGGTGGACAAGGCCCGGCGCCTGTTCGAGCAGCTGGCAGACCGGGTGGCCGGCGAGCTGAGGGAGCTTCTGGCGGATTCCGACGGGGCCAGGGGGTAGGGG
>DATCLL010000111.1:0-6204 GCA_036563935.1 Limnochordales bacterium
CCCCTGCCCCCCTTTTGGATCGGAGAGGGGGGAAAAGGCATGCGCTGGATCGCGAGGCTGGCCGCGGCCACCCTGCTCCTGTCTGTGGCCGCGTGGCCGGCAGCCCTGGCCGCCACGCCCAAGGCAACGGCCCCGGCCGCCGCCCGTCCCGCCACCTTTTCCGTCACGGGGCGGCTTGTCGCCGTCAGCCCGGAGCAGGTAACGCTTCAGGCGGCCAAGTGGCCGGCGGCGTTGAAGGCCTTCGTGCACAAGGGCCAGCTGGTGGTCAAGCTGACCAAGGACACCGTCGCCCGCATGGGCAAGCAGACCGTGACCGTGGACAAGCTGGCCCAGGGCCAGACCGTCCGCGTGGCGGGCAGGCTGCCCAAGGCCGCAGGCGGCGACCTGGTGGCCCAGACGGTCACGGTACTGGCAGCCAAATAGGGCTCGCGCGGGTTGGCCGTACCGATTCAGCGGCGCGGGATGTCCGTCCGGCGGGGGCAGCGGACGCTGTCCCCGCCCTGTTGCCTGTATCCCTGCGGCTGCCGATGAACCCGCAGGGGCGGTCGGCGGCCCGCATGCTCAACGGCCGTACAGCAACCTCGGCAGCACCTGGCTGATCCACGGGACGTAGGTGATGACCACCAGGCCCGCGACGCCCAGGGCGGCGAAAAGCCAGGCCTGCCGCCACAGCTGCTCGATGGGAACCTGGTTCACCCTGGCGGCCACGAACAGGTTGACCGCCACCGGAGGCGTGATCTGCCCGATGGCCAGGTTCACCGTCATCATGACGCCAAACCACACGGGGTCCCAGCCCAGGTGGTGCAGCACCGGGATGAGCATGGGAACCGTCACGAAGTAGATGCTGACCGCGTCCATGAGGGTGCCCAGGAAGAGCAGCACCAGGTTCAGCAGCGCCAGGAACAGGTACGGGCGCCCCGCCAGGGCCATGGCGGCCCGGGACAGATCCCGCACCAACCCCACCGTGTCCGCCGTCCAGGCGAAGATCCCCGCCCAGGCCACGATGGCCATCACCACGGCGCTGGACACGCTGGCCTCATAGAGCATCCCCAGCAGGTCCCGCACCCGCAAGGTCCGGTAGACGAAAAACCCCACGAACAGCCCCCACGCCACCGCCACCACGGCCGCCTCGGTGGGCGTGAAGACGCCGCCGTAGATTCCCCCCAGGATGACGAGGGGCGTGAGCAGCCCCCAGAAGGCCTCCCGCAGCAGACGGCCCACGGGCACCCGCTGCGTATCCGGGTCCGGCTCCTGGTCCCACCCCCTGCGGCTCACCATCCAGGCAGCCCCCGCCATGAGCACCAGCCCCATCACCAGGCCCGGCAGAAACCCCGCCAGGAACTGCTCGGCGATGGAGCCGCTGACGATGGTGGCGTACACGATGAAGGCGATGGACGGCGGGATGATGATGGAAAGCTCGGCCGCCGCGGCCACCAGGACGCTGGCGAAGGGCTTGTCGTAGCCCCGGCGGGTCATCATGGGAACCAGTATGGGCGCCAGCGCCGCCACGGTGGCAGGCCCGGAGCCGGACACCGCCCCCCAGAACATGGTCACCGCCACGCTGGCCACCGCCGCGCCGGCCCTTACCCGCCCCACCAGGGCCACCGTCAGCCGCACGATGCGCTCGGCGATCCCTGCGCGGTCCATCACCACCCCGGCCAGGATGAAGAAGGGAATGGCCAGCAGGGGAAACTTGGCGATGCCTGCCTGGAAGTTGTAGGAGACCACGCCCAAGCCCAGCCGCCCGGCCCACAGCACCCACAGGGCCGCGGCGCCCAGCGCGGCCGCCACCGGCACCCGGGCCACAAGCAGCCCCAGGAAGAGCAGCAGCAGCACGGCCCCCAGGCTCACCCGCGCAGCACCCTCCCCGCCCCCTGCAGGGCGCGCACGGCCACCCACAGGGCCAGCACGGGGGTCGGCCCGGTGTACAGCCAGTTGGGCAGGTTGAGGGAGGGCGAGCGCACGTCCAAAAGCATCTCATCCCTCGCCTGGGCCAGCGCGAAGTAGGCCAGCACCCCGAAGACCGCAGCCGTCACCCCGTACCCGAAGGCTGCGGCCCACCGCCGGCCCGCGGGCGGGAGGCGGTCCGTGAGGGCCACAAAGCGGATGTGGGCCCCCTCCGCCCCCTCCCGCAGCCCGGCGGCGATCCCCAGGAGGGTGAGCCACACGAACCCGTTGGTCACCAGCTCTTCGGTGGCCGCGAGGGGGAAGTGGAAAAGGTACCGGGCCAGCACGTTGGCGAACGCCACCACCACCATGCCGGCCAGCACCAGGGCTGCCAGGTAGCCCTCAAGCCCCATGAGCCTCATGGCCACCGCAGCGCCGACGGGCGGCCGCCCTCAGCGGACGGCCGCCTTGTCCGCCTCCGCCTTGCGAACCAGGTCGGAGCCGATCTGCCCTTCCCAACTCTCCACCACGCTGCGCACCCGCTCCCGGAAAGCCTGGCGGTCGGCGTCGCTGAGGAGGATGACCTCCATGCCGCGGCTGCGCAGGTAGCCGTACGGATCGTCGATGGCCACGGACTCGCCCAGGGAGGCCAGGTAGCGGGCGGAGCTGCCGTCGTCCAGTCCCACCCGGGCCAGCGCCTTCTGGTAGCGCAGGGCGTCGGCCGCCGACTGCTGCACTGCCGCCCGCACGTCCTCGGGAAAGCTGCGCCACACGCCGGCGTTGACGGCCAGGATGAGGGGATCAATGGTGTAGTTCCACGCTGTCAGGTACCGGTGAAAGTCATGGAGCTTGTACGGGATGATGACGCCCACCACGGGGTTCTCCTGGCCGTCCACTACCCCCTGTTGGAAGGCGGTGATGGCCTCGGACCAGTTCATGGTGGTGGGATTGGCGCCCAGGGCCTGAAAGGTGTCGATGAAGATCTTGGACCCCACCACCCGGATCTTCAGGCCCGCCAGGTCCTGCGGGCGGCGAACCGGCCGAACCCGGTTGGTGAGCTGGCGAAAACCGTTCTCGCCCCAGCCCAGGGGCTCCACGCCCAGCCGGCGCAGCAGGGCGAAGACCTCCCGGCCGGCCTGGCCGTTCTGCACCGCGTCCAGCTCCCGGAAGTCCGCGAAGAAGAAGGGAAGGCTGAACAGGTTGAGCTCCCGAACCTGGGGAGACCAGTTGATGGTGGAGGCCAGCGCGAAATCTCCCACTCCCTGGCGCACCAGCAAAAACTCGTTGGTCTGCTGCCCGGCGAACAGCTGGCCCGAGTAGTAGACCTTGATGTTCACCCGGCCCTGGGTGCGCTCCCGCACCAGGTCCGCGAAGCGCTGGGCGCCCTTGCCCCAGGCCGTGTCCGGCCCCACCACCACCGACAGCTTGTACTCCGGCTTGAACTCCGCCAGGGCCGCCGGAGCCGCCCCCACTGCCAGCGCCACCGCCAGCGCGGCGGCCACCGTGCAGACCACCCGGCGACGGCTATCGCTGCGGTTCCAACCCCTTTCGGGCGCGTGCACGCCCATCACCCCCGCTGAAGGTGCGGCCGGGCCAGCCGGCCGCGGGCTTCCTGCATGGGACGGGCGGATGGTTCGCCGGCGTGTCGACGGCTCCTCCGTGGCGTGCGCGCGTGCGGCCGAAGGATACCGGTTTCTCATCGCGGAACTCCCGGGCGCGCGGGCACGTCGCTATTGCCGCGTACATGACATATATGTTACTCTTTCTTGCCGGAACCACTGCCCCAGGCGAGGCCCGCGGGGGCCGTTTGCCCCTCTTTCAAAGCGACAGGAGGGATGATGGACATGACCGAGTAGCATCGCCACCCTTCCGGACTGCACCCCGCCTCGGCATGCGGGGGCCTCTTCGGCTGCGGCGAAGCCGGCCCCGACTGCATGCTGGAGGCAGAGGCGGTAGAGGCGGCGTTGACACCCAAGGCAAAAGACCGGCTCACCCATCTGGACGAGCTGGAGCAGGATGCCGTCGGGATCCACCTGGACACCTACCGCCCGCAGCGCCGCACGGTGCTGGGCGCCGCCGGCGTACTTGCCATGCTGGCCGTGGTGAGCCCGTCCCGACTGGTGCGGGAGCTGCGCCAGCGCCTTTCCCCCGCGCCCGCCCGCGCGGCGACGGCCGGGGGACGGGTGCACGTGGTGGAATCCAGCCCGGAGACGGTGCGCCTGGGCGTCATCGATTCGACCCTGCCCAACATCCTGGAGGTGGACCCCGGCGACGTGGTGGTCTATCCCCGCACCTGGTCCCACTTCTTGAACCGGCTGCAGCCCGGGGTGACCGTGGAGCAGCTGGCCCAGTGGCGGCGGGAAAACCCCGGGCGGGGGCCCCACTCCATCATCGGGCCGGTGGGAGTGCGGCGCGCCCGCCCCGGCGACATGGTGAGCGTGCGCTTCCTGCGGCTGGTTCCCGAGGACTGGGGGGCCAACTTCAACAACCCCGGCGACCTGCGCACCGGAGCCCTGTGGCAGGAGTTCCCTGAAGGGCGGGTGCGGTATCTGGCCATCGACCACGAGCGGCGGGTGGCCCGCTTCAACGACTCCATCTCGCTGCCCATCGGGCCGTTCCAGGGAACCTTCGGCGTGGCCGCACCCGAGGACCGGGAGGTGGTGGGGCGGCTGGGGCCAGGGGTGGTGAGTTCCGTGCCGCCGGGCCAGCATGCCGGGAACCTGGACCTGCGGGAGCTGACCGAGGGCAGCGTCCTGTACATCCCCGTCTGGCAGGCCGGGGCCAAACTGTACACCGGCGACTCCCACGCGCTGCAGGGCGACGGCGAGGTGAACCTCACCGCGCTGGAGACCGCCATGCGGGAGGTGCGCATCCAGGTTCAGCTGCACGAGCAGCCCGGCTGGGAGTGGCCCTTTGCGGAGACCGACACCCACTGGATCGCCATCGGAACCCACCGGGACCTCAACGAGGCCTTCCGCATCGCTTTGCGCAACGCGATCCAGTTCCTGGTGCGGCGGGCAGGACTGCAGCCGCTGGATGCGTATTCCCTGGTCAGCCTGGCGGTGAACTTCCGGATCACCCAGGTGGTGGACATCACCCAGGGTGTCCACGCCATGATCCCGAAGGAAATCTTCGAACCCTCGCTGCGGGCATCCATCCGCATCGCGTAAGGCGCCGGGGGGACGCGCCACCACACGCCCCCCGGGGAGACGGGGGGCTCAGTTCTGGGACACGGTCTTCTGGCGGCCCTGGTGCCGGGTCTGACGGCTGCGCTGCTGGTGCGTGGTGTCCACCCGCTCAGGGCCGCCGTTCCCGCGCTGGCGCTCACCTTTGCGCTGATGCCCCTGTTCGGGCCGGCCGGCACGGCTGCGGTGCAGGCCTTGCAGTCCACGGCGGTGACCGGGGCCGAGGTATGCCTCATCATGCTGGCCGGCATGCTCCTGCACGAGCTTTTGGACGAAGCGGGCTCCCACGAGCAGTTCGGGACGTGGCTGGCCACCCGGGTCTCCCGCCCGGAGCACCGGGCCCTGCTCATGGCGCTGGGGGTTGTCCCCTTCGTGGAGGCGGTGATGGGGTTCGGGGTGGGCGTCATCGTGGGCTTCCCCCTGCTGCTGCGCATGGGCTTTTCTCCGGCAGCTGCGGGGGCCGTGACGCTGTTCGGCCAGCTGACCATCCCCTGGGGCGCCATGGGGCCCGGTACCCTCATCGCCTCCCGGCTGGCGGGCGTCTCCCTGCAGGCCCTGGGGGAGCGCAGCGCGGCCTTGTCCCTGGTCTCCTTCTCCGTGTGCGGGCTGGCGGCGCTGGTGGTGACGTGCGGGTGGAAGGCAGCCCTGCGCAGCCTTCCCGCTCTGGCCGTGGTCAGCGGGAGCCTGTGGGCCGGCATAGGGCTCATGAACCGCTGGGTGGGCACCCCGCCGGCCGGCATCCTGGGAAGCCCGTTCGCCATCGTGGCCAGCCTGCTGGTGGCCGCATGGGCACGCGGCGCCGGACGGTCCGGAGCCGACTCCGGCCAGGCGGCCGTGGCTTTCCCGGCCAGGGCTCTGGTTCCGTACGGGCTTCTGGCGGGCCTGGCCCTGCTGGCCCGGGCGCTGGCCGGGCCGGGTGGTGCCAGTCCGGCATTTCCCCTGCTGGTCACGTGCGCGGCGGTACCGTGGTGGTTTAAGCTCAGCCCGCGCAGGACCGCCGCCGCCCTGCGCCGCACTCTGAACCGCTGGGCGCCGGTGGCGGCCACCACGGTGGCCTTTTTGGCGACGGGCAACCTCATGCGCTTTTCGGGCATGGCCCGGGCGCTGGCCGGGGCCGCTGCCAGCCTGGGCA
>DATCLL010000112.1:0-3823 GCA_036563935.1 Limnochordales bacterium
ACCAGGGCGCTTTCGATCTCCATGGTGGACAGGCGGTGGCCCGCCACGTTCATCACGTCGTCCACCCGGCCCAGGATCCAGAAGTACCCGTCCTCGTCCCACTTGGCCCCGTCGCCGGGGTAGTAGACGTCCTTGCGCCACCTGGACCAGTACTGGTTCACGTAGCGCTGGTGGTCGCCCCAGATGGTGCGCAGCATGGCCGGCCACGGGCGGGTCAGGGCCAGGTAGCCGCCGCCCCCGGGGGGTACCGGGTTTCCTTGCTCGTCCAGCACCGCCGCCCGCACCCCCGGGAACGGACGGGTCGCGGAGCCCGGCTTGGTGGCGGTGATGCCCGGTAGCGGAGTGATCATGATCATGCCGGTCTCCGTCTGCCACCACGTGTCCACGATGGGGCAGCGCTCACCCCCGATGACCCGGTGATACCACATCCACGCCTCCGGGTTGATGGGTTCGCCCACGCTGCCCAGAAGGCGCAGGCTGGACAGGTCGTGGCGGCGGGGATACTGTTCGCCCCACTGCATGAACTGGCGGATGGCCGTGGGGGCGGTGTAGAAGATGTTCACCCCGTACTTCTCCACCATGGCCCACAGCCGGTCCTTGTCCGGCCAGTCGGGCGAACCCTCGTACATGACTACCGTCGCGCCGTTGCTGAGGGGCCCGTAGACGATGTACGAATGCCCCGTGATCCAGCCGATGTCGGCGGCGCACCAGTACGTGTCCTCCTCGTGGAGGTCGAAGACCCACTTGGTGGTGGTGTGCACCCCTACCAGGTAGCCGCCGGTGGTGTGCACCACGCCCTTGGGCCGGCCGGTGGTGCCGCTGGTGTACATCATGAACAGCATGTCCTCGGCGTCCATCACCTCGGGCTCGCAGCGGGCGGCCGCCCCGGCCATCAGCTCGTCCCAGAACAGATCCCGCCCCGCCTGCATGGGCACCGGCCGGCCGGTGCGCCGCACCACCACCACCTTCTCCACCCCGCCCGCCCGCTGGACGGCCTCGTCGGCCCTCTGCTTCTGGGGGATGAGCTCGCCCCGCCGGTAGTACTCGTCGCAGGTGACCAGCACCCGGGAACCCGAGTCCTCGATGCGCTGGGCCAGTGCCGTGGGGCTGAACCCCCCGAACACCACCGAGTGGGGCGCGCCGATGCGGGCGCAGGCCAGCATCGCGATGGGAAGCTCCGGGATCATGGGCAGGTACAGCGTCACCCGGTCCCCCTTGCGCACCCCCAGCGCCTTGAGGACGTTGGCGAACCGGTTCACCTCCCGGTACAGGTCGAAGTAGGTGAGCACCCGGGCGTCGCCCGGCTCCCCCTCCCACAGGATGGCCGCCTTGTTCTTGCGGTGGGAGGTGGCGTGCCGGTCCACGCAGTTGACGCTGGCGTTCAGCTTGCCGCCGATGAACCAGCGGGCGTCCGGCGGGTTCCACTCCAGCACCCGTTCCCAGGGCTGAAACCACGTGATCTCCTGCGCGCACCGGGCCCAGAAGCCCTCGAAGTCCTCGTCCGCCTGGCGGTAGATGTCCGGGTCGGTGACGTGGGCGCGGGCCACGAAGGACCGGGGCGGCTCAAAGCGCCGCCGCTCCTGGAGCAACGTGTCGATGGCGGCCGCCACAGCGTGCAACCCCCCATGCCTGCCGCGGGGCCCGAGGGCCCCCGCGTGCTTTCATGGTATCGGTTCCGATTCCCGGTGCAAAGGGTTCGGGGCAGGGCGCGGCTGCCCTGCCGGGCGCAGGAGGAGGGCGGCGCGGCTCGAAGGGCCGATGGCAGGAGAGGAGGCGTCCCCTTGTCGCGGGAGGTCCTGCGGGAGCTGGCGTCGGCGGTGGCCCGCCTGCACCGGGTCCGCATCCACGTGGAGCAGGTGGAACGCTGGGCGGAGAGGCTGGAGGAGAGCCTGGCGGAGCTGGAGCTGTTGCTGGGCCTGGCGTTGCCGGACGAGATGCCGCCCGCGTTCGAGCCGGCGCCTCTGGCTACCCCGCCGCAGCGGGTGTCGCCCCAGGCCCCATCCCCCCACCCGGCCGCGGCCCGAGCCCCCGAAGCCGCCGGGCAGCCGGGCCTGCCCGCCGAACCCCTCTCCCTGGTGCAGGCGGTACGGGCCTTGCGGCAGGGGCGCATGAGCGCCGAGGAGCTGCTGGAACGGGTGCTCGCCCGCATAGAGGACAGCCGCGACCTCAACGCCTTCATCGCCGTCTTCCCCGACGAGGCCAGGCAGCAGGCCCGCCTGCGCCAGCAGGAGCTGAAGGACGGGCGCGCCGGCCTGCTGGCAGGCATCCCCCTGGCCGTCAAGGACCTCATGCACATCCAGGGGTACGCGATGACCGGGGGAAGCCGGGCCCTGGACAGCCCGCCGGCGGCCGAGGACGCCCCGGCCCTGGCCAGGCTTCGGGCTGCCGGCTGCGTGGTGGTGGGTGCGGCCAACCTGCACGAGCTGGCCTACGGCGTCACCTCCGAAAACCCCCACTTCGGCCCCGTGCGCAACCCCCGGGACCCGGAGCGGGTGGCCGGCGGCTCCAGCGGCGGAAGCGCCGCCGCGCTGGCGGCAGGCCTGGCCCTGGCGGCGCTGGGCACCGACACCGGGGGCTCCATCCGCATCCCGGCTGCCTGCTGCGGCGTGGTGGGCCTGAAGCCCACCTTCGGCCGGGTGAGCCGCCGGGGCGTTTTGCCCCTCTCGTGGAGTCTGGACCACGTGGGTCCCATGGCGCTGCGGGTGGCGGACGTGGCCCTCCTGTGGGCCGTCATGGCCGACTCGCCCGGCCCCGAGGAGGCCGCGCTGGCCCGCATGCTGGCGGGCGAACTCCCGCCGCACCAGGCGACCCTGCCCGACGCCGTGCGGCGTGCGGCCCTGGCCGCCTTGGGCGAAGCCTCTGCCGAGCAGGCGGCTTCGGCCGTGACCGGGCTGCGGGTGGCCGTGCCGCAGGCCGGCTGGCTGGGTTCCCTGGACGAAAGCGTCCAGCAGGTGTGGGAACGGGTGCAGCGGCTGCTGCTGGGGGCGGGAGCCCGCCTGGTGACGGCGGAGTTTCCACCTATGGCGTACATCCGGGCGGCCCAGTTCCTCATCCTGCAGGCGGAAGCCACCGCGGTGCACCGCACCCGGCTGTACTCCTGCCCGGACCGGCTGGGGCCCGACGTCCGCCTGCGGCTGGAGATCGGGGAGTTCCTGCCGGCGGCCGACTACGTGCAGGCCCAGCGGCTGCGCCGGATGGTGGCCGAAGGCTTCCGGCGGCTGTTCGACGACCCGGGGGTTGAGCTTTTGCTGGTGCCGGCCCTTCCCATGCCGGCCCCTCCCCTGGGTGCCCGCACGGTGCGGGTGGGGTCCGCCTCCGAACCCGTCCACCGGGCCATGACCCGCTTCACCGCCCCCTTCAACCAGAGCGGTCTTCCCGCCCTGGTGGTTCCGGCGGGGCAGGATCCGCAGGGGATGCCCGTGGGGGTTCAGCTGGTGGGGCCTGCGGGAGGGGAACTGGAGCTGTTCCGGGCGGGCATGGCGCTGGAGGTTCTCCTGCAGCAGGGCTGAGTTCTCCTGCAGCAGGGCTGAACGGCAGCACCGGCTGAAGCGCAGGCCCGTCCCGGGGCACCCACAGCCGGCCGGCGTCCAGCAGGTGCAGCACCTCCAGGCCCATGGCGGTCAGGGCCCGGGCGATGAAGCGGCGGTGGCAGCGCCAGGGCAGACGCTCGCTGCACAGGAAGGCCACAAGCCCGCCCCGCTCCTGCTCCTGGCGGGCGAGCCGGGCCAGTTCCGCCAGCCCTTCCTGAAAGCGGGCGGTCTTCATCCAGGCCTCGTACCCGCCGGGGCGAAAGCCGCCCAGGGTCTCCCCCATGGGCACGTAG
>DATCLL010000113.1:0-5359 GCA_036563935.1 Limnochordales bacterium
GCTCCTGCAGCCCCATGATGCGGCGCCTCTGCCACAGCCCCGGAAGGGCCCACAGCAGGGCCTCCACCTGCTCCGCAGGCACCCGGTACACCCACGGATCCCCCGAGATCCGCACAAACCGCCACAAAAGCGGCGGGGTTCCGGAGGGGAGTGGCCCCCGGGCCGCTGTATCGGGCAGGGACAGCCGGTAGGCCTCGCTTACGTGTACCACCCGCCGCACCGGGGCGGCCCAGGCCGTCCCATCCGACCGAGGCCCGGCAGGCCGGGCCGCCTGCACCACCAGCTCCAGCCGGGCCGCCGGGCGCAGCAGCCCGAAGCGCTCCATCTCGTCAGGCCGCACGGCCTGTTGCACCCGCATGCCTCCGGGAATGGCCTGCACCCACCGGACCAGGCGGCGCACCCGCTGCTCTTCCGCCGGCCAGCAGCAGGGGCTCACCACCTGCCAGCCGGACGCCCCGTCCGGGCCGGCTTCGCCTTGCGCCAGTTCCACCCGGCCCTGCGGGGTCTGCAGGCTGATGCGCAGCACGGCGTCCCGGAAGCTGCCCGGGCGTGCCGGCGGCGGGGCAGGCGGAAAGCGCACACCGGCCGGCGGAAGCCCCGCGCCCCACGGCGTGCCGGCCGACCGCATCAGCGCCGCGCCCGCCGCAAGCCCGGCCAGCAGCGCCACAAGGCCTCCCGCCGCCCCTCCCCGCCGCAGCCACCGCCGGCGGGGCACCATGACCGATCAGCGCAGCCGCAAAGCCGGCCCGCCGGCGTCCATGCGGGGCTGGGTGCGGGCTTCGGTGGAGACCAGCTTGATGAGGGCCGATGCGATGGCCCGCTGCTCCTGCTGGTCGGCCACGCTCCACAGTTCCTGCAGAGCCCGCTGCTGCGGGTTCGACGGGTCCACGTGCCGGGCCAGGAAGTCCCCCAGGCGCTCGGCGCTGGCCACCAGGTCCTGGGGGCCTGCGCCCGTCGCCCGGGCTGCCTCCACGGCTCTGGCCAGCCAGCGCTTCCACTCCTGCCAGGTCACGTCATCGTGCACGGCTGCCGTCCTCCTCCTGCCGCCCCCTGCGGCGGCCACGTTTGCGCACCCACAAGGGTGCGCGGCGGCAGCCTGCTTTACGCAGCGCAGGGTCCGGGGCCGGGACCACAAGAATGGCTCCTCGGGCAGGATTCGAACCTGCAACCCCCCGGTTAACAGCCGGGCGCTCTGCCATTGAGCTACCGAGGAGCGGCCGAGCTTGATTATACCCGCCGGGCCTGCTCAGTGCAACGCGCAACGCGCGCCGGCCTGCCCGGCGCGCCACGCGGCCTGCCGGACCCGCCACCCGGGCCGGCCCCGCAGCCGCCCGCCGCCCTACAGCCCCATGATGTGGTATCCCGCGTCCACGTAGACGACCTCGCCGGTGATGGCGCTGGCCTGCGGGCTGAGCAGGAACAGGGCGGTGCGGGCCACCTCGTCGGCCTCGATGTTGCGCCGCAGCGGGCTGCGCTCGGCGTGGTGGTGCCGCATCTCCAGAAAGCCGGGGATGCCCCGGGCGGCCAGGGTGTTCAGGGGCCCGGCCGAGATGGCATTGACCCGGATGCCGGCGGGGCCCAGCTCGTAGGCCAGGTAACGCACCGCCGCCTCCAGCGCGGCCTTGGCCACCCCCATGACGTTGTAGCCGGGAACCACCTTTTCGGCCCCGTAGTAGGTGAGGGTGAGCACGCTACCCCCGCCCCTGGCCTTCATGGCCGGTTCCGCGGCCCGGGCAAGGGCCACCAGGGAGTAGACGCTCACGTCCATGGCCACGCGGAAGCCCTCCCGGCGGGTGTCCACGAAGCGGCCCTCCAGGTCTTCCCGCGGGGCATAGGCCACGCTGTGCACCAGCATGTCCAGGCCCCCGCGCTGTTCCAGCGCGGCGGTGACGGCCGCCTGCACCTCCTCGTCCCGGGACACGTCGCACGCCACGGTGGCCGCTCCCACGGTGCCCGCCAGCTCCTCCACCCCGGGCCGCAGCCGCTCGTTCTGGTAGGTCAGCACCAGCGAGGCTCCCTGCGCTGCCAGGGCCCTGGCGATGGACCAGGCGATGCTGCGGTGGTTGGCCACGCCCACCACCAGGGCCACCTTCCCTGCCAGGATCCCGTCCATCCTCGTGCCCCCTTCCGGGCTGTCACAGTCCGGGCCACTGCCGGGCACGGGCCAACAGCTCGGCCTCCGCGGGTTGGGAGCGGATGAAGGTGTGCATGCCCTGCAGGACCGCCGCCGGGGCAAACCGCCCCCTGGCGGAGGCCACCAGCCTGCCGTCCCCGTCCAGCATGCGCGCCGTGGCCACCACCCACCGCCCGAGCCCCGCCCCGGAGCCGGGGGGCTCGCCTTCCCGGGGTTCCTGCACCGACCCCGTCACCAAAAGGGCTCCCCCCGGCGGTGCCGGGCGCACAAACCGCACCTCCAGGGAACCCGTCAGGGTGGCCACGCCCGCCGCGTATGCCGCATACCACATGGCCTCGTCCAGCAGCGCCGCCACGATTCCCCCGTGCAGCATCCCGGGAAAGCCGGCGAAGGCCTGCCGGGGCGACACCAGCAGGTGCGAACGCCCCCCGCCCGCCAGCACGGTGGCATTCAGTCCGTCGGGGTTCTCCCGGCCGCACACAAAACAGCCGGAAGACCAGTACCGCATCCAGGTCATGGGCCCTGCCATTCGATGGCCGGCCCGGCTTCCCTGCCCGGGCCCGCGGTCGTTAGCCCCCCGGTCATTCACGCCCGATGCCGGTACGAAGGGGTGCGGCGTGGCAACCCCCAGCCAGCTCTGCCGCGGACTGGCGCTTCTCCCACCGTTTCTCTAAGGTTGCGGGAGCAGGTGCGCCGGACCCGGGACCCGAAGGCTGGGAGCAGGGGGGCAGGCGCAAGCCCGGTGCCGCCACGGCTTGCCGCAACTGCGCCACCGGGCCCTGCCACCCGGCGGATGTGGGAAAGGTGGTAGCATGGCCCGACATCCAGGAATCCTGGCGGCCGCAGCCGCGTGGGCGTTGGCAGTGATGGCGGCGCTGACCGTGGGAACCGGGGGGCCGGCCCGCGCGCAGGTGGCTTCGGCCCCGCATCGCCGGCCGCCCGCCACCGTCGCCGTCTTTTTCAGCAGCAGCAGCGCAAGCGCAAACCAGAACCCCGCGGGCGGGGCCCGCACGTTTCAGTGGAGCCGTTCGGGGGCCACGACCGCTCCTTCCGGCACCGATGCCCCGCCGCCGCCCGCACCACCCTCCTCCGGCCAGTCCCCGCCGGCTGCGCCATCGCCCGGCCTCACCATGAGCCCTCAGGAGCAGGAGATGCTGCGCATGGTCAACCAGGCCCGCCGCCAGGCCGGAGTGCCCCCGGTGGCGCCCGACCAGCGGCTGAACCAGGTGGCATGGCGCAAGGCGCAGGACATCCTGAGAAACGGCTACTGGAGCCACTACTCGCCCACGTATGGGTCGCCCGCGGACATGGTGAGGGCGGCCGGCGTGGCGTTCAGCTGGGTGAGCGAAAACCTGGCCCGGGCACCCGACGTGGTGCAGGCCTTCCAGGGGTTCATGAACAGCCCGAACCACCGGGCCAACATCCTCTACCCCCACCACCGCCTGGTGGGCCTGGCGGTGGCCGAGTACCAGCAGTGGGGCCGGCGGTGGGTGCTGGTGGTGCAGGAGTTCGTTACGCCGCCAGGGGTGCGGTAAGGGGCGATGCGGCCACGGCCGCTCAGGCCTACGGTCCCACCACCTCCTGCTTGCTGGCGATGACGGCCGCCTCGGTGACCGTTACGGTGTCACCCGGCCTGGCGTCGTCTACTGGCACGAACCCTGAGAACGGCAGCTCCACGCGAACCTCGACAGGCTCCGGGGAGGGATCCAGCTGCCACACGATGGTCTTGAACACCACTCCGCTGACAAATACGCCGCCGCTGGCCGCCTCGGTCTCGAGCACCCGCGTCTCGTGCTCCACCCGAACCAGCGCGCCAGGCCCGGGCAGGGGGGTCTGGGTGGGCCCCAGGAAGAAGGTGGCTGTCGCGGCGCCGGCCCTGTGGGGCTGGCCCGGGCGCGCCCCGGGCTCCCGAGCCCCCTGCAGGGCCCCGGCCTGCTGCACCCGCAGGCTCACGCGCACCACGTCCTTCTCCAGAAGAGACAGGGGAGGCTGGGGGCCCAGCACCACCGTGACGAAGACGGCGCACTTGCGGCGGGCCCCCGTGGAATCGGTGGCCACCAGCGTGATACGGAACGCCCCCACCCCTCCGTCCTGTTGGGTCGGTGTCCACACCACCTGGGTCTGCACGGGGTTCGCCGGCGTCACGGGCGGGTCGAACCGGGGACCGGGGGACGCGGGATTCGGGTCCGTGGAAAGCTGCAGCATGACCTGCTGGTCGGGCTGCCGGTCGTCGGCAACCACCGGAAACTGCAGCCGTTGCCCCACCGGTGTCAGGAAGGTTTGCCCGCATGGCGTGGGGGGCGACACGAACCGGGGAGCGCCCGGCAACACCACCACGGGACGGCGAATCACCAGCCCGGCCTGGGTTGCCGGAGCGGCCAGCACCAGGACGGCACCCAAGGCCATACCCCATCTTCCCGCTCGGCGACACCAGACTGCCTTCCGTCTCTGCCCGGTACCCATCGGCCGCATCGCGCTCCCCTCCCGGCACGCAGGCGGCAGGCCCTGCCCCCCTGCAGGGCACGCGCCTGCCGCCCGGTTCGACCGCCGGCTGGACCTGCCCGCGCAGCCCGGCACCCAGCCGCCGGCCCGGGTGGAGCCGGCGGCCCTGCCCGGGTGGACGGCTACGGGTCCGTCGTCAAGGTGACCTGCTGGATGCGGGTGGTCTTGAACGCCAGCAGCACGTCGTCCTTCTCCAGCAGGGTATTGCAGCCGACGTTCAGCTTGGTCCCCACCGGGATGATGCAGTTGCTGACGTTCAGGCTCTGGTTGACGGTGAAGCTCTCCAGATGGACGGTGTCACCCGGGCGAGCGCCCGTCACGTCGGCGGCACCCGCCAGAGGAATCCAAACCGTTGCGTACGACACGTCCCCCACGATGCCGTTCTCGATGCCCGGGCCGGTGATCTCCACCGTCTGCAGAGCTGTAGCCGCCTTGTACTTGATGTTCTTGCGCAGCAGGCAGTTAAAGATCACCACGTCGGTGCCGGCCACCAAGTCGCCGCACGTCACCGTCTTGTTTACCTCGTTGATGAAGGGGTCCCCCGTGATGGGGTCGCGCAGGATGGGCCGAAAGGTCAGGTCCACGGAAACGGGCCCGACAAACACCCGGCTCGAGCCGGTACCCGTCACCACCTCCGTGCGAATGGTCACCTCCGCCTGCTGGGGGGCAGCCTGGGATGCGGCGGGGGCATCGGTTGCCTGCGCGTACGCGACGGAAGGCACG
>DATCLL010000114.1:0-1824 GCA_036563935.1 Limnochordales bacterium
TCGTAGCGCAGGGTGTAGGCGCCCACAGCCATGGACTGCCCGGGAGCCAGCGTGGCCACATGCCGGGTGCGCAGGGCGATGGAAGCGCTGATGCTGACCGCCAGCACTGCCACCCCCAGGTGGGCCAGCAGGCCGCCGGCCTGCCGCCAGCGCAGGCCGCCCACCAGCTGGTACAGCGCCACGCCTCCGGCCAGGAACGCGCACGCCCACGCCACCAGCAGCCCCGGCGAAAGCCCCCCGGGCACGGAAACGGGGCGGGCAGCCACCAGTCCCACGAACAGCAGGCCACCCGTGGCCGGCGGGGCCAGCCGGGAAAGCCAGTGGGGGGTCGCCGGGTTCCACGGAGCGGCCAGGCCCAGGGCCATGAGCAGCAACATGGCTGCAAACAGCGGGCCGCTCACCCGTTCGAAGTACGGGGCCTGCACGCTGATCCCCGGCCCCACCAGGCGCGTCAGCAGGGGAAGGGCGGTGCCCACGGTCACGGAGAAGGCCAGTACCGCCAGCACCCCGTTGCCTGCCGCCAGCACGCCTTCCCGCCCGAGCCCTCCGGCCGGCTCCCGCTCCGGCGCCCCCGGCGGCTGCGGGGCCAGCAACTTCCAGCGGGTGGCCACCACCCACAGGGAAAAGGCGGCCGCCACGCCCACGAAGGCCAGGAACCACGGGCCCGAGGGGGACTGGGCGAAGGCGTGCACCGACGCCAGAAGCCCGCTTCGGGTCACGAAGGTGCCGACCTGCACCATCACGAAGGCGGCGGCCAGGCAGGCCACGCTCCAGCGGGCAAGCCCCCTTCGGCGCCCACCCGCCACAAGCCCGTGGACGCAGGCCGTAAGGAGAAGCCAGGGAACCAGGGAGGCATTCTCCACCGGGTCCCACGCCCAAAAGCCGCCCCAGCCCAGCTCGTTGTAGGCCCACTCGCCACCCAGCACGATGCCGATCCCCAAAAACCACCACGATGCCAGCACCCAGGGACGCACCAGGTCGGCCCACCGGGAGACCGGCTGGCCCAGCAGCAGGCCGGCCACCATGAAGGCGAAGGGAACGCTCACCCCCACGTACCCCAGGTACAGCCCCACCGGATGGGCCAGCATGGAGGGCGACTGCAGAAGGGGGTTGAGCCCTGCCCCGTCCGCGGGCGGGGGCTGCAAGATGGCGAAGGGGCTTTCCAGCGCCGCCGACATCCACCCGTAAAAGGCCGCCAGGGCCATGAGCACGGCCATGGCCACGGGCCACAGCCTGCCCAGCCCCACGGGGAGCCTGGCGGTGGCCACCAGGCAGGTGAAGGCCAGGAGCAGCCAGTTCCAAAACAGCAGCGAGCCCTCCTGCCCTCCCCACCACGCCCCCAGCTTGTACGCCAGCGGGGTGGCCCGGCTGGAGTGCTGGGCCACGTAGCGCACGGAGAAGTCATCTCGGGCCAGGCTGACCAGCAGCACCGCCGCCGCCGCGCTGGCCGCGGCAAAGGCTGCCAGAACCAGGCCCCGCCCCCACCGCAGCCACCGGGGCCGCCCCAGGGCCGCCCCGCCGGCCAGCAGAAGGGCAGCTGCCGTAGACGCCGAGGCCGTGACCCAGAGGGCCACCTGACCTGCCAGCCCTGCGCTCACGCCCGTCGACCCCCACCCGGTGGCAGCCAGGCAGAAACCCGCAGCGCTCCCCGGGACAGCCGCCCCCGTGCCAGGCCGGCCGCCACGGCCGCCGCGGCCAGGGCCGGCAGGGCCCACGCCAGGGCGTACAGGCCCCGCCGCGGCGGCTGGCCTGCGATCCAGGGCCCGTACTGCTCCACGAAGTGCTGCACGATCTCGTCGTCGCTGCGCCCCTGCTCCACCAGCT
>DATCLL010000115.1:0-3423 GCA_036563935.1 Limnochordales bacterium
TTGGGCCTGGCGGTGGGCTACACCGTCAAGAAGGCGTTGCGGGCGGCCCTGGTGGTGGTGGGGCTTCTGGTGACGGCGCTGGTGGCCTTGAGCCGGGCAGGCTTCGTGAAGGTGGACTGGCAGGCGGTGGAGCAGGCCTACTCCCGGGCCATGGACCAGGTGGGAGGTCCCCCCGGCCTCTTCCAGGGCCTGCTGGGGTGGTTCTCGGGGGGCCTGGCCGTTACCGGGGGGTTTGCGGTGGGGTTCTGGGTGGGCTTCCGGCTGGGCTGAAGGCGAGCTTGGCCACGGGATGCGGGATAGGAAGCCGCCAGCTGAGCCACCGCCCGTCGGCCACGGCCCTGGCCAGCTCCTCGGGAAGCACGCGCAAGCGGGAGAGTTCAGCCAGGGCGACCCAGCGCACCGCCGCCAGCCCGGGCTCCTGCTGCACGTGGAGGGTTCCCCCTGCCAGGCGCGCCTCGAAGAAGAACTCCGCCACGTCCGGGCCCGGGCGGCGGGCGAAGTCCTGCACGTAGACGAGGCTGACCAGTTCCGCCCGATACCCCGTCTCCTCGGCCAGTTCCCGCAGGGCGGCCTCGGCCAGGCCCTCTCCCTCCTCCACGTGGCCTCCCGGGAAGCACCAGAACGCGGGGCGGTCCGGGTGCTGGTGCAGGGCGAGCAGAACGTGGCCGTCATGCACCAGCACCACCCGGGCCACCAGGGTCGCCTGCCGGAACACCCGCAGCACCTCCACGTGCTTGACGACCTCGGCGCGGACCGACTACAAGTTTAGCGTCTGCACGGGCTACCCTCTTGCGTGGCGCTGCGGCATCCCGAGGACGGTGGCACAGGTGGAATACCGGCGGCTGGGCCGAAGCGGCGTGAAGGTGTCGGCCATCGGGCTGGGCAGCTGGCTCACCTTCGGCGTGGAAGTGGAACGGGAGCAGTCCATACGGGTGTTGCGGGCGGCCTACGAGGCCGGGGTGAACTTCTTCGACACGGCCAACGTGTACGGCCGGGGCGTGGCCGAGCAGGTGGTGGGGGAGGCGCTGCGGGTCTTCCCCCGGGAGTCGTACGTGCTGGCCACCAAGGTGTTCTTCCCCATGGGCGAAGGCCCCAACGACAGGGGCCTGTCCCGCAAGCACATCATGGAGCAGTGCCATGCCAGCCTGCGGCGGCTGGGCGTGGAGTACATCGACCTGTACCAGTGCCACCGCTTCGACCCGGAGACCCCGCTGGAAGAGACCCTGGGCGCCCTGGAGGACCTGGTGCGGCAGGGGAAGGTCCTGTACGCGGGCGTCAGCCAGTGGACGGCGGTTCAGATCGCCGACGCCGTCCACCTGGCCCGCCGGCGCGGGTGGGAGCCCATCGTCTCCAACCAGCCCCTCTACAACCTGCTGCAGCGGGACGTGGAGCGGGAGGTCGTACCCGTGTGCCTGCGGGAGGGGATCGGCCTGGTGGTCTTCTCCCCTCTGGCCCAGGGCGTGCTGACGGGCAAGTACCTTCCGGGCCAACCGCCCCCGCCCGAAAGCCGGGCGGCCGATCCCGGGGCGGTGGGGTTCATGAGCCGGGTGCTCACCCCGGAGAACCTCCAGAGGGCGCAGCAGGTGGCCCGCCTGGCCCGCCAGGTGGGCTGTACGCCCGCGCAGCTGGCCCTGGCGTGGGTGCTGGGACGGCCCGGGGTGAGTTCCGCCATCATCGGTTGTCGCAACGTAGAGCAGCTGCAGGAGAACCTGGGCGCCCTGCAGGTACGCCCGCCGGCCGAGGTGCTGGCGGAGCTGGACGCCCTGGCGCCTCCTGCGGCCCGCTGAAGACGGCAGGCAGGCCCAACATGCCCGCCCGGCCCGCCGCCCGGCGCGGGGGCGAACGGGCCGGCTGCCGCCCCAAGGGGCGGACAACCATTCCTGCAAGGAGGGATCCCGTCGTGTCCCAATCCCTGCCCGAACGAACCGGCGAGGTGACCATGCGGGGGAACCCGGTGACCCTGGTGGGGCCCCGGGTGGAGCCGGGCCAGAAAGCGCCCGATTTCCGGGTGGTGGACACGGACCTCAAGCCCCGGACCCTGTCCGATTACGCCGGCCAGGTGCTGCTCATCGCTTCGGTTCCGTCGCTGGATACGGGGGTTTGCGATGCGGAGACCCGCCGCTTCAACCAGGAGGCGGTGCAGTTCGGGCCGGATGTGCGGGTGCTGACGGTGAGCATGGACCTGCCCTTTGCCCAGCGGCGCTGGTGCGGGGCTGCCGGGGTGGACCGGGTGGTGACGCTGTCGGACCACCGGGAGGCCTCCTTCGGCACCGCGTACGGCGTGCTCATCAAGGAACTGCGGCTGCTGGCCCGGGCCGTGTTCGTGGTGGACCGGGGCGGGGTGGTGCGGTACGTGGAGTACGTTCCCGAGGTGACCCAGCACCCCAACTACGAGGCGGCCATCCAGGCGGTGCGGCAGGCCAGCGCCGGCGCGTAAGGGGAACGGGCCCCACCGTGCCCGGGCCGCAGGGGCGTCGGCCGGAACGGTAGCCTACTTCCGGAACGGAGCCGGGCAGGAGGCGGCCGCTGCAGCGTGGCGGCCGCCTCCGTTTTGTGCCTTGACAGCGAACACCTGTTTGCCTAGCATGGACCCCGGCAGTCGGCCGGGGAGGGCGCGGGATGGGCGGGGGCTTCACCCGCTGGAGCTGGCGGGGCGGCAGGGTCATCGGGGTGGAGAGCTCTGCGGCTATTCACGGGGTCGTGGGGATGCCCTTCCGCTGGGCCTTCAACCCGTACCGGGGATGCACCCACGCCTGCCGGTACTGCTATGCCCGGGTTACCCACGAGTACCTGGGTTACAACAGCGCCGAGGACTTCGAGCAGCTCATCCTGGCCAAGGTGAACGCACCGCAGCTTCTGGAGCGGGAGCTGAGCCGGCCCCGCTGGGGCCGGGAGGTGGTGGCGGTGGGGACTGCCACAGACCCGTACCAGCCCGTGGAAGGGCTGCTGCAGTTGACCCGGCGGTGCCTGGTGGTGTTCCTGCAGCACCGTACCCCCGTCTCTCTGGTCACCAAGTCCACCCTGGTGGTGCGCGACGCAGCGCTTCTGGCTCAGCTTTCGGCCGTCACCGGACGGACCCGGGTGTGGGTGACGGTAACCACCCTGGACCCCGCCCTGGCCCGCAGCGTGGAGCCGGGGGCGCCGCCGCCCGCCCAGCGGCTGCGGGCCGTGAGCCTGCTGCGGCAGGCGGGCGTTCCCGTGGGGGTGCTGGTGGCCCCGGTACTGCCGGGCCTCACCGACGACGAGGAGCAGCTGGGGGCTCTGGTGCAGGCGGCCTGGCAGGCGGGCGCCCAGGATGTGGCCTTCAACACGCTGCGCCTGTGCCCCGGTGCCCGGGAGGTGTACCAGCAGTGGCTGCAGCGTCGGTACCCGAACCTGGTGGGCCTGTACCGGCGGCTGTTCGGGCGCGGCCAGTACCCCCCG
>DATCLL010000116.1:0-1993 GCA_036563935.1 Limnochordales bacterium
CCCTTGAACCGACAGCATTCCCAGCCGTACCCGCATCAGGGGCCGCGACGGCGCCTGTGCCCACGACCCCTCCGAAGCCGCAGCGGTACCGCCCTCCTGGGCCTGCAGCTCGCCTTCCTCACCCGGCTGGAAGTAGAAGTCGGCGTGCGCGTCCTCCACGGCGGCCCTATCTGTGCCCTGCACCGGCCCGGCCGCTGCCCGGCGCAATCCGAGGGTCACCTGCTGGGTGGTGGCCAGCCGAACCTCCGTGTAGCGGCGGTACGAGCCGGAAGGATCCTGCCCGGCGCCCGCCACCAGGTCCGCCAGCCTGTCCAGCTCGTCGGCCGCCGGGCCCAGAAGGCGGGGCAGCTCGTCACCCCACCCGTGCCGCACGCTCAGCCGGGCGAGCAAGGAGCCTGCACCCTGCGCCTGCGGAGCAGCTGCCACGCCGGCCTGCACGAGACCGCTTGCCTGCCCAAGAGGGTTCCCCTCGGGCCCGTCCAGGACGGCAGACAGGCGGTATCCCCGGGGCTTTTCGCCGGCCATGCCGGCAACCCAGCGCAGGCGGTATTCCTGCGCCGTGCCCGCGGCAGGATAGCGGCCTGCCCCCGCCCACCACTCCCCGGCACGTGCACGCTCCCAGGCGGACAGCCACACGGTCTCTCCCGGCCTGCCACTCCCCGGCCCCTGCCACCGCAGAAGCCCGAAGCCCCGGCTGCCGGCCCAGGCAGCCTCCAGCTCGGCCCCGTCGGAGAAAGCAGGCAGGTGGGCGCTGAGCTCCTCCGGCACGGAAAGCCCCGACCCCGGTCGCTCGGGCTCGGAGGCAAGCCCGTCTGAGCGGTACACCACCCGAGCCGAACCGAGACCTGCCCGCACCTGCGCCCACTCCAGGCCCTGGGGCCCCCACCGACCGGAGCCGTTCATACCGAGGCCCCCCAGGGCAGTGGCGGCGCTGAGACCTGCCCACCCGTCTGCGCCGCTCGACCCGTCCCACTGCAGCTGGCCGGCTGCCACCGCCCAGGTGGGCTGCGGCTGCCCTGTGAAGCCCCCACCGGTGGCAGGCCCCGGCTCGCCGCTCCCGCCGGTGTTCACCGCGAGCACCACGGGCACCAGCCCTCCCGGTTCCGCCACCACCCAGCTTCCTGCCTGCGCAACGGTCAGGGCGTCCGGCGAGGCCGCCGAACCCCCTCCCGGCGGGGTGCCAGCAGCCTGCGGAGAGTGGGACACTCCCCGGGTGACCCACAGGCGGTGCGGGCCGGCGGGGACCGAAAGGGTGAACCAGCCCCCGGGGCCTGTCTGCACCCCGGCGCCGCCTTCCCAGTGCACCCACGCCCCCTCCAGCCCCTGTCCGTCCGGACCCACGACCCGGCCCATCACCACCGCCCGCTGCACCTCTGGCTCCAGGGCAAGGCGTACGGTGGCCGACGCCAGTACCGCCGAGGGCAACTCGCCTTCACGTCCCTCCCTCTCCGCTCCGGTCTGCTCCACCGAGGCCGAGATCTCGGCCTGGCGACGTTGGGCCGCTCCCGCAACCCGCACGGCCACCACCGTGAACTCCCGCTGCTGGCCCGGCTGCAGGGGGTCCCACAGCCACAGCACCTCCGTGCTGTCCGCGCTGACCTGGTAAGCTTTGGGCGCCTCCCCTGCGGGCACGGCCCTCAGGGACGGCCCCAGCCGCAGCCGCAAGGCCATTCTTGCAGGATCGTCGTGCGCCGACCCGGTCCGGCCCACGGTGGCCCTCACCCGCACCAGCTCTCCTGTCCGCACCGCCTTGCCGGCGGAGGCGGTCTCGGCCCGCAGCCGCACCCAGTAAGCCTGGGGGTATGGGGTCAGGCTCAGGGTGACCCGGGCAGGCTCCCCGGCGCCTGCCGCGCCCGCAGACGCCGACCGCTGGGTCAGGTCCACCCACGCCCGGGCGGGTTGATAGCCCGGGGCGTCCGCCCATACCAGGTACCGCTCCCTGGCCAGGCCCTGCACCACGGCCACCCCGTCCGGCCCCGTCACCAGCTGCCGC
>DATCLL010000117.1:0-6312 GCA_036563935.1 Limnochordales bacterium
GGAGATGGAGCAGGCAGTCCAGGTGCTGCGCCGGCTGCGGGACGAGCTGGGGATCACCATCCTCTGGGTGGAGCACGTCATGCGGGTGCTCATGCGCAGCGTGGATCGGGTCATCGTGCTCAACTACGGCGAGAAGATCGCCGAGGGCCCGCCCGGGCAGGTCAGCCGGGACCCCCGGGTCATCGAGGCCTACCTGGGAAGCGGGGGCCCGGAGTGAACGTCCGGCTCGGGGCTGGCCGGCCGCGGCGTGCGGTGAGGGGAGGCTCCCGCCAGTGCTGCGCGTCAGCGCCCTGAACGCGGGCTACGGGTCGCTGCAGGTGCTGTGGGACGTTCACCTGGAGGTGGGTTGCGGGGAGCTGGTGGCCCTGGTGGGGCCCAACGGCGCCGGCAAGACCACCCTGCTGCGGGTAGTGATGGGGCTTTTGCCCGCCTGGAGCGGCCGGGTGGAGTTCCAGGGGACGCTGCTTTCCGCCATGTCCACCCCGGCCATCGTGGAGCGGGGGGTAACCTGCGTTCCCGAGGGAAGGCGGTTGTTCGCAGGCCTGACGGTGGAGGAGAACCTGCGCCTGGGAGCCTTTGCGCCGGCGGCACGCAGGCTGGTGGAACAGAGCCTACAGGAGGTGTACCACCTGTTCCCCGTGCTGGCTCGCCGCCGCCGCCAGCTGGCCGGAACCCTCTCCGGCGGCGAGCAGCAGATGCTGGCCATCGGCCGTGCCCTCATGTCCCGGCCGCGCCTTTTGCTGCTGGACGAGCCGTCCCTGGGGCTGGCCCCCCACGTGGTGCGCCACATGTTCGCCATCATCGAAAGCCTGCGCCAGGGCGGCCGCAGCCTGCTGCTGGTGGAGCAGAACGTGCGCCGCGCCCTGGAGATCGCCGACCGGGCCTACGTGCTGGAGTCCGGGCGGGTGGTGCTGGCAGGGCCGGCCGCCGCCATCCGGGACCACCCCCACGTGGTGCAGACCTACATCGGCCGTCAGGGGTGAGCGCCGCTTGAACCTGGCCCGGCTGCTGGTGGAAGCCACGGTGAACGGGCTGCTCCTGGGAGGCAGCCTGGCCCTTCTGGCGTTGGGGTTGAACCTCATCTTCGGGGTCGTGCGCATCGTCCACCTGGCCTACGGGGACGTCCTCATGGTGGCCATGTACCTGGTGTACTGGCTGGTGGCGGTGCTGCGCTGGCCGTGGCCCCTGGCCGCGCTGGCCACGGTGGCGGCCAGCTCGCTCCTCTCGGCGCTGGTCTTCGCGGTGCTGGTGCGCCCGCTGCTGCGGGCCCCTGCCCTCAACCAGCTTCTGGCCACCGGGGCGCTGTCGGTGGTGCTGCAACACCTGGCTCTTTTGGTGTGGGGAGCCGACTACCGCACCCTCAGCATCCGGTTCCCCGTGGTGCAGGTGGGCGGGCTGTTCTTGCCCGTCTCCCGGCTGGTGGCCTTCGCGGGAGCCCTGGGGGTGCTGGCGGTGCTGTGGCTTTTCCTGCACCGCACCTACGTGGGCATGGCCCTGCGGGCGGCGGTGCAGGACCACGAGGCGGCCCGCCTCATGGGCATCGTGCCCCAGCGCCTGTACCTGGCCAGCTTCCTTCTGGCGGGGGCCGTCATCGGCGTCGTGGCCCTCTTTTTCAGCCTCATGTACCCCGTCTTCCCTGACTTCGGGGTGCCCTTCACGCTGTATGCCTTCGTCATCGTGGTGCTGGGCGGGCTGGGCAACCTGGCCGGGACGGTGGTGGGGGCCCTCATCCTCAGCGAGGTGCTGGCGGTGGTGGGCGTGCTGGTGGGAGCCGAGCTTTCCGCCTCCGCGGCGCTGGTGATGTTCATCCTGGTGCTGCTGGTGCGGCCCGGCGGGGTGTTCGGGCGGGTGGCGGAAGGGCGATGATGCGGCAGGCGCGCCCGGCTTCCCGGGGGATGGTGCCCGTGGGCCTGGGCCTGGCCGTGGCCGTGGCGGCGGTGGCCTGGCCCCTGCTGCCGCTTCCGGCGTACGTGCACCACGTGAGCGTCCTGGCCCTGCTGTGGGCCGCCCTGTCCACTTCCTGGAGCCTCACGGGCCAGTTCGAGCTGGTCTCCCTGGGGCACGGGGCGTTTATGGGGCTGGGGGCATACGTGCCGGCGCTGCTGTTGGAGCGGCTGGGGCTGTCGCCGTGGATGGGCTGGATGGCCGCGCTGGCCGCCAGCGCGGCGGTGATGGTGCTGGTGGGCTACCCGTGCTTTCGCTTCCGGGTCATCGGCGACTACTTCGCCCTGGTGACCCTGGCCCTCAGCGAGGTGACCAGCCTGGCCATCATCGCGGCCCGGGACGTGACGGGAGGGTCGCTGGGATTCACCCTGGCTGCCGTGCGGCCGTCCAGCCTGGCCGGGCAGCTGTGGTTCATGGAGTTTGAAAGCCGCACGGGCTACTACGTGCTGGCGTGGCTCTTGTTGGCCCTGAACTGGTGGGTCTGGAGGCGCATCCAGCGCTCCAGGCTGCGCTTGGCCCTCACGGCGGTGGGGGAGGACGAGGTCGCCGCCGCCTCGTGCGGCGTCAGCGTGGTGAAAAGCAAGCTGGCCATCTCCCTGTTGAGCGCGCTTTTGGCCACCAGCGCCGGCACCCTGTACGCCCGCTACGTGGGCTACATCAACCCCGCCACCGTCTCGGGGGTGACGCTGTCCCTGCAGGTGGCCTTCGTGGCCATCCTGGGCGGGATGTACGCCTGGTACGGGCCGGCCCTGGGCGCGGCCATCACCGTGGGGCTGGCGGAGACGCTGCGCATCCACCTGGGAAGCCGCCTGGCAGGGTTGTCCGAGGTGGCGTACGGGGTGGTGGTCATCCTGCTCATCGTCTTCTTCCCCAGGGGACTGGCCGGCTGGCTGGGCCCCGCCGCCCGCCGCCAGGGCGTGGCCGGCGCCGGGCCATGGGCCACCCGCATGCTGGCAGTGCGGGCGCGGCGGCGAGAGGCGCCGTAGCGGGCGCTAAGCCTTCAGCCATGCGGAGGGATGACACATGGGCGTGACAAGTCGGGCTGCGGTGCTGCAGGCCTTTCACCAGCTGCCCCAGCTGGCCCGTTTTGACGTTCCGGAACCCGAGCCCGGGGCCTGCGTGGTGCAGGTGCTGTACGGGGGCATCTGCGGCACCGACGTGCACCTGTACCACGGCCGGCTTCCCATCCCCACCCCGGTGGTGCTGGGGCACGAGGGGGTGGGACGGGTCTGGCGGCTGGGCGAGGGGCTCCGGCATGACCTGACGGGCCAGGAGCTGCGGGAGGGAGACCTGGTCTCGTGGGCTTCCAGCATCCCCTGCGGCCGCTGCTACTGGTGCCTGGTGCGCCAGGAGCGCACCCTGTGCACCAACCGGCGGGTGTACGGCATCAACCAGCGGGCCGACGTGTGGCCGCACCTTTCGGGCAGCTGGGCGGACTTCATCTATCTGCAGCCGGGCAGTGCCATCTTCCGGGTGCCCGACGGGGTCACCCCCGAACAGGTGGCCGCGCTGGGCTGCGCAGGCCCCACCGTGGTTCACGGGCTACTGCACGAGATGGGTCTGGAGTTCGGGTCGACGGTGCTGGTGCAGGGCGCCGGCCCTGTAGGCATGGCCGCGGCCATGTACGCCCGGCTGTACGGGGCGCAGCGGGTGATCCTGGTGGGCGGCCCGGCCGGGCGGCTGGAACTGGCCCGCCAGATGGGCGTGGCCGACGTCTTCGTGGACATCTTCGAGGTGACCGACCCGGCCGAACGCATCGCCCGGGTGCTTCAGGCCACCGGTGGCCGCGGGGCGGATGCCGGGGTGGAGTGCACCGGCGTGCCCGCAGCGGTGGCGGAGGGGCTGGAAATGGTGCGGCCGGCGGGCCGCTACCTGGTGCTGGGCCAGTACACGGACCAGGGGCCGGTGCAGCTTCGGCCGCACCTCATCACCCGCAAGCAGCTGCGCCTGTACGGCTCCTGGGCCTTCGCCGAGCGCCACTACGCCGACTACGTGCGCTCCCTGCCCGCCCTGGCCGGCCGCTTCCCCCTGGAGCGGCTGGTCAGGCCCTACCCGCTGGAGCAGGTGGGCCGGGCCCTGCAGGACGTGGAGGCCGGGCAGGTGATGAAGGCGCTGCTGGTGGGACAGGGGGCCGGAGGCCCATGAGCGGGCGGGGCCGGCTCATCACGGGCACCACCCGGGTGCTGTGCATCCTGGGTCACCCCATCGCCCACTCCCTTTCGCCCGTCATGCACAACCGGGCCATCGAGGCCCTGGGACTGGACTACGTCTACGTGGCCTTCGACGTGGCACCCCAGGAACTGGGGCGGGCCGTGCAGGGCCTGCGGGCGCTGGGTGTGGCGGGGGCCACGGTGACCATCCCGCACAAGGAGGCCGTGCTGGCCTTCGTGGACGAGATGGAGGAGAGCGTGCGGTGGACCGGGGCCGCCAACACCCTGGTGATGCGGCAGGACGGCGCCCTGGTGGCCACCAATACCGATGTGGACGGGGTCCGGGGAGCGCTGCAGGCGGCCGGGCTTCGCCCCGCAGGCGGGAAGGCGGTGGTGCTGGGCGCCGGGGGTGCCGCCCGGGCCATCGTGGCGGCCCTGGTGCAGGAGGGGTGCCGGCACATCGTGGTGCTCAACCGCTCGCCGGAGCGGGCCCGGCGCCTGGTGGAGGAGCTGGCACCGCGCGCATCGCCCTGCCTCCTGGAAGCCGACGCCCTCTCGGAGCAGAGCTTGCGCCGCCACCTGGCAGACGCACAGCTGCTGTGCCATGCGACCCCGACGGGCATGCACCCTCACGGCGACCAATCCCCGGTACCCCGGGAGCTGGTGCGCCCGCCGCTGGCGGTCCTGGATGCCGTCTACCGGCCCGCCCGCACGCGGCTTTTGGCGCAGGCGCTGGCGCAGGGCTGCCGGGTGGCCAGCGGGGTGGACTGGCTGGTGTGCCAGGGGGTGGAGGCCTTCCAGCGCTGGACCGGGCACCGGCCGGATCCGGCCCTGCTGAAAGGTGCGCTGATGGAGGTGCTCGAGCCATGAGCCAGCCTTCTGCCATCCCCCGCTACCACAACTTCATCGCCGGCCGCTGGGTGCCCGCCCGCTCGCAGGCGGTGATGGAAGACCGCAGCCCCGCAGACTGGTCCGACCAGGTGGCGTGGGTGGCCTCCTCCGACGAGACCGACGTGCAGGAGGCGGTGGCCGCGGCCCTGGAGGCCTTTCCCGCCTGGAGGGCCCGCTCGCCCCTGGCCCGGGGCGAGGTCCTGCTGCGGGCGGCGGCCATCCTGCGGGGGCGGGTGGAGGAGATCGCCCGCCTGTTCAGCCGGGAGGAGGGCAAACCCATCGGCGAGTCCCGGGCCGAGGTGGTCCGGGCAGCCCAGATCCTGGAGTTCTTTGGGGGCGAAGGGGCACGCCTGGCGGGCGAGACGCTCCCGTCGGCCCGCTCCGAGGTGTTCCTGTTCACCCTGCGGGAACCCCTGGGGGTCGTGGGCATCATCACCCCGTGGAACTTCCCCATCGCCATCCCTGCCTGGAAGCTGGCCCCGGCCCTGGTGGCCGGCAACACGGTGGTCTTCAAGCCCGCCAGCCAGGCCCCGGTGACGGGCCTCATGCTGGTGCAGGCCCTGGTGGAGGCGGGCCTGCCGCCCGGCGTGCTGAACGTGGTGCTGGGCTCGGGCGGGGTGGTGGGCAAGGCCCTGGCCGAATCCCCGCACCTGCAGGCCGTCTCCTTCACCGGCTCCACGGCGGTGGGTTCCCGGCTGTACCGGGAGGTGACCGGCCGGGGGCTTCGCTGCCAGTGCGAGATGGGCGGGAAAAACCCGCTGGTGGTGCTGGCCGACGCGGACCTGGAGATGGCCGTGCAGCTGGCCCTGGACGGGGCGTACCGCTCGGCGGGACAGAAGTGCACGGCCACCAGCCGCATCATCGTGGAGCGGCCGGTAGCCCGGGCCTTCACCGAGAAGTTCGTGCAGGCGGCGGGAGCGCTGAAGGTGGGGCACCCCCTGGAGGAGGACACCTACGTGGGCCCCGTGGTGGACCAACAGCAGATGGAGACCATCCTGTCCTACATCCGGCAGGGGGTGGAGGAGGGCGCGCAGTTGGTGCTGGGCGGCCGGCGGCGCACGGAGCCGCCCCTGGAGCGGGGCTTCTACGTGGAACCCACCGTGTTTACCGGCGTCACCCCGGAGATGACCATCGCGCAGGAGGAGATCTTCGGCCCCGTGGCCGCCATCCTGGAGGCGGCCGACTTCGAGGACGCCGTGCGCCTGGCCAACGCTACCCGGTACGGGCTTTCGGCCTCCATCTGCACCCGCAACCTCTCCCTGGCCCACCGCTTCATCCGCCAGGTGGAGGCCGGGGTGGTGGGGGTGAACCTGCCCACCGCCGGCGT
>DATCLL010000118.1:0-5882 GCA_036563935.1 Limnochordales bacterium
ATGCTCTCGCCGGTGATGGCGGAGGCGTCCACCGCCGAGTGGCCCTGCACCACCACGCCGTCCACCGCCAGCCGCTCCCCGGGCAGAAGCTGCACGATGTCCCCCACCTGCAGCTGCTCCACCGGCACCGTCTCCAGCAGGCCGGGGTGCAGGGCTGCCGCCGTTCCGTTGGCCTGCTCGCCGCCAGGGGGCTGGCTTTGGGCCAGGGCCGGCTTCAGGCGCCTGGCCTGGGTGGGCCGCAGCTGCACCAGCGACTCGATGGCCCGGCGGGTGTGGGCCAGCGCGTAGTGCTCCAGCGCGTTGCCCAGAGCGAAGATGAAGATGAGCACCGAGCCGTCCTTGGGCTGCCCGATGGCGAACGCGCCCGCTGCTGCGGCCACCATCAGGAAGTCGATGTCCACCCGCCCGGCAGCCACTGCTGCCAGCCCGCGGCGGGCCGGTTCCCAGCCGCCCACCAGGTAAGCGGCCCCGTACAGCGCCAGGGCCACGAGCTGCAGCCTTCGGGGGGCCTCCACCGCAAAGCCGCCCGACCGGCGCTCCACCCACCAGCCGGCCAGAAGCAGCAGGGCCGTGGCCGCAGGAACCGCCAGCGGCCGCAGCCGCTCCAGCCGGCTGCGCCACGCCGCGCCCTGGCGGTTGTGCGCCCCCGGGCCGGGGTAGGGCTGGGCCTGGGCGCAGGCCCGCGCCGGTGCCGTGCCGTCCATGCAGGGGTCACTCCTCATTGCCGTTTTCGGCTCGCCACACGAGTTTCGACTCGCCGCTGGACCGTCCATCTCGTCGGTCTGCGTGCCAGAGCCTCTCCCGGGCCGTCCGTTAACCCGGTTCATTGTTTCGACGGTTTATTTGTGGAGAATGAGTCTCCGCAAAGAGCATATGTTCCCGGGCAGGTGCTGTCAAGGGAGCTAGGGAGCCGGCGCCGCATGAGGAGGCAGGTGCCGTGGCAGACTCGCGGCGGGTGGGATGGCCCCCGGTGGAGCCTATGGCGGCGGCCTCCATGGCCGGCAAGACCCTCTTTTTCTACCTGCTGCTTCTGGCCGTGGTGCGCATCATGGGGAAGAGGGAGCTGGGCACCCTGTCCCCGTGGGATCTGGTGCTCACCATCATGCTGGCCGAACTGGCGGCGCTGCCCATCGAAAACCCCCGCATCGGCCTGTGGATAGGCGCCGTTCCCATCCTCACCCTGCTGGCTGCCCAGCTCCTGTTGTCCTGGCTTTCGCTGAAGAGCGTGGCGGTTCGCAACCTGGTGGCGGGAACCCCCAGCGTGGTCATCAAGGACGGCCGCATCATCGAGGCGGAGCTGCGCCGGCTGCGTTACGGCATCGACGACCTCATGGAGCAGCTGCGCCAGAAAAACGTTCCCAACATTCAGGACGTGGAGGTGGCCGTGCTGGAGACCAACGGGCAGCTGAGCGTCATTCCCAAGTCCCAGCGCCGCCCCCTCTGCCCGGCCGACCTGGGGGTGCCCACGGGCTACGAGGGGCTGCCCATTCCCCTCATCAACGACGGCGCCATCGACTACAGGGCCCTCAGCGCGGCCCGGCTGGACGTGAGCTGGCTGAAGGAGCAGCTGCGGGCCCGGGGCATCCACGACCCCCGGGAGGTCTTCTACGCCTGCCTGGACTCCCAGGGGAACCTGTTCGTGCAGGAGAAGGAAAAGCAGTAGGCGGCGGGAGCCGCCGGGGCCGGGGCCGCCGTGGCCGTGGCCCGGGCGGATGCCTGCCGCAGGCCGGTACCCTTCCTTCCCGTTGCCCGCGTCCGGCCGGCGCGCTATAATCGGGCTTGCGGTGCGCCTATAGCTCAGAGGATAGAGCGCCGGCCTCCGGAGCCGGGTGCGGGGGTTCGAATCCCTCTAGGCGCACCATCTCTTTTTCTGCCGCCCGCCTTTCTGCCGCCTGCCGGCTGCTGGCTGCCGCATACCTTTGCCGTGGTCCGTCCGGCCGGGGCCTTGCGGCCCTTGGCAGCCCCTGGCCCTGGCCGTCCGCGGCCCCTGGCGGGGGTTTCACCTGGCCGCAGCTTCAAAAGGGAACCGGGCCCCCGCCAGCCAAATGTAGGAACCCCGGGCCCGCGCGGGAGCGGGCCGGGGCGAGGAGGGTTCCGATGACGCAGGATCACGAGCGGGAGGTCATGCTGGACTTCGTGCGGGTGACCGAGACGGCCGCGCTGCGGGCGGCCCCCTGGATGGGGAAGGGGGACAAGGAGGCTGCCGACGCGGCCGCCGTGGACGGCATGCGGGGCATGCTGGATCTGGTGCGGGTGCGGGGTACGGTGGTCATTGGGGAGGGAGAGAAGGACAAGGCCCCCATGCTGTACATCGGCGAGGCGGTGGGCACCGGCGAGGGGCCGGAGGTGGACATCGCCGTCGACCCGCTGGAAGGCACCCGCCTTCTGGCCCACGGGCTGCCCAACGCGCTGTCGGTGCTGGTGGCGGCCGAGCGGGGCTCCATCATGTCTGTTCCCACCTTTTACATGGAGAAGATCGCCGTGGGCCCCCAGGCGGCGGGCCACATCGACATCACCGCCCCCGTCCGGGAAAACCTGCGGGTGGTGGCGGCGGTGCTGGGGCGCCCTGTCTCCGAGCTGACCGTGGTCATCCTGGACCGGCCGCGCCATGCGAAGCTCATCCAGGAAGTGCGGGAAGTAGGCGCCCGCATCAAGCTCATCTCCGACGGCGACGTGGCGCCCGCCATCGCCGCCGCCATGGAGGGCACCGGCGTGGACATGCTGCTGGGCATCGGCGGCGCGCCGGAGGGGGTTCTGACGGCGGCGGCCATGAAGTGCCTGGGCGGGGAGCTGCAGTGCCGGCTGTGGCTGCAGTCGGAGCAGGACGAGGCCCGGGCCCACGCCGCCGGCTTTACGGACTTCAAGCGGGTCTACACCCACGACGACCTCATCCGCAGCGACCGGGTCATCTTCGCGGCCACGGGCGTGACGGACGGGGACCTGCTGCGGGGCGTGCGCTACCAGGGCCGCACGGCCCGCACCCAGTCGGTGCTCATGCGGGCCCACACCAAGACCATCCGGTTCATCGACGCCATCCACCACCTGGAGCACAAGACGCTGCGCTCCCGCCGCCGCAACCAGGAGATCCTGGCCCGGGCGGCGGAGCAGGCGGTGTGAGCGGCGCCGGCGCACGGGGGTGAGGGAAGCTTGCAGCACGCTCACCAGTCCGGGGCCCGCATCCTGGACGGCAAGGCCCTGGCCGCGCGCATCCGCCAGGAGGTGGCCGCGCAGGTGCAGGCCCTGCAAGCCCGCACGGACCGCCTCCCGGGGCTGGCCGTGCTGCTGGTGGGGGACGACCCGGCCTCGGCCATCTACGTCCGCAACAAGCGCCGGGCCTGCGAGGAGGCGGGGATCCGCTCCTGGGTGTACCACCTGCCGGCGGACACCCCGGCCCAGGTGCTGCGGGAGCGCATCGACGAGCTGAACGCCCGGGAGGATGTTCACGGCATCCTGCTGCAGCTGCCGCTGCCCGGCCACCTGGCGGCCGAGGAGTTCCTGGAGCGCATCGATCCCCGCAAGGACGTGGACGGCTTCCACCCCGTCAACGTGGGACGCCTGGCGTCGGGCCGGCCGTACCTGGTGCCGTGCACGCCGGCAGGCGTGCTGGCCCTGCTGGACCACGCCGGGGTGCCGCTGGAAGGAGCCCGGGCGGTGGTGGTGGGACGCAGCACCATCGTGGGCCGGCCCACGGCCCTGCTGCTTTTGGGCCGCAACGCCACCGTCACCATCTGCCACTCCCGCACCCGGGATCTGCCGGCCATCTGCCGGGAGGCCGACGTGCTGGTGGCCGCGGTGGGCCGCCCCGAGCTGGTGAAGGGCAGCTGGCTGCGGCCCGGGGCGGTGGTGGTGGATGTGGGCATCAACCGGCTGCCGGACGGACGGCTGGTGGGCGACGTGGAGTTCCCCTCGGCGCAGGCGGTGGCGTCGGCCATCACCCCGGTTCCCGGCGGGGTGGGCCCCATGACGGTGGCCATGCTGTTGCGCAACACCCTGCAGGCGTTCCGCCACCAGGCAGGTCTGGACTGAACGCCGCGCGGGCCCGGCCCGAGGTATATCCCGGGACGGGCTGCCGTAGGGTTATGCCCGGGGTGGGCAGCAGGCATGACGTGGATGGAGCTGACCCTGGCGGCGGGCCTGTGCGTGCTTTTGGTCTCCAACGTGTGGCTTCTGCGGGAGGTGGACGTGCTGCGGCGCCAGCTGGACACCTACCAGCGGGAGGTGGCCAGCCTGGACGACCGGGTCTGCCAGCTCATGTACAGCCTGGAGGGGGCGGCCCAGCGGGGGCCTGCGCCCCTGGTGGCCGGTGCCAGCCGGCGCCGGTAGTCACGGCGGCCCCGGCATGGACTCCAGGAGGGCCATGCGCCGCAGCGCGCCCATCACCTGCTCCACCGCGGCCGGCTCGCCGGACAGGCGCACCTCCACGCGGTTGAGGCGCAGGGCTCCCACGAACTCCACGTGCTCCCGCAGGGTGGCCTGCCAGCCCTTGCCCTCCAGCAGGGCCTGAACCCGGGCCTGCCCGGGGTCGGCCGGGCTCACCAGCTGCGCCCCCAGCTCCTGAAGGTAGCTGGCCACCATGCGCCACCCCAGCCCCCGCAGCACCACGCGAGGGTTGGAAGGCAGGGGCCCGAAGGAGCCTGCTTCGGCATCGGGGCCTTTGGCCCAACCGGTCACGGGCACCGCCCCCTGCAGTTGTGACTGAAGCGGTTCGCCACCCTTTGCGGGTCTCCTGCCCACGGGCGTGCCGCATGGCGGGGTGAGACGAGCAGGGGCGGCCGCCCGTCACTGGGAAATGCTCCTGCGCCGGGGGCCGGCCACAAGCGGGGGCCGGAAACGGGTGAACGAGGCAGCGTGCGGCGCAAGGTGCGACGCCTGCTGGCAGCAGCGGTGACCACGGCGGTATGGCAGGGGCTGGCGGCGTTCGGCCCGCAGGCAGGGGCCGGCCAGGCGCCGCCGCCTGCCGCCGCGGGCGCGGAGCGGGAGATCTCCACACAGGGCGTGGTCACCCTTCTGGCCCGCCGGTACGGGTGGATCTGGGAGGTTCCGCCCAACCAGCTGCGGGTGCAGGAGGTGCGGGACGGCGGGGGGCGGGCCCGCCTGGTGTGGGTGAGCCGCCCGGCCGGCGCTGGCCAGCCGGCCCGTCACGCCTTCGCATTACTGTTCCGCAGCCCGGACGGTGCCCGGGACCTGTTCGTGGACCTGACGGGTGCCATCGAGGTGGGCGGCGGGGAGCCTGTGCTGGCGGCGGTGCAGCTGGCGCCGGGCGAGACCGGGTTCGTGGTGGGCATACGGGCCACCGCCAGCCGGCCCCAGGCTGGGCTGTACGTGGTGGTGGTGCCCCAGCGCAGCGTGGCGGCAGCGCAGGCTGTCGCGCTGCAGGTGGAGGGGGACCTGGTGGCGCTGGAGCCGGATCCCGGCGGCCGCCTGCGGGTGCGGGTGGGGCGGTGGGAACCGGCGCCCGCCACGGGCGGGGTGCTGGAGCTGCCCGGGCCCGGGGAGGCCATCCCCGGGGGGCGCCCCGTGCGGGCCGTGGCGGTGACGGTCTACACGTACCAGCCCGAGCGGCGGGCCTTTGGCGCGCCGGCCAGCACCGTGACCCTCACCGCCTTTGGGACGGCGGAGGCCTTCCTGGAGGCGGTGCGCCAGAACGACATGGCCCGGGCCCTGGGCCTGCTGTCGGCCGAATGGCGCCGGGTCATGGGCGTGTCCAACCCCGACCAGCTGCGCTCGTACCTGCAGGCGTCCCGGCCGGGGCTTCTGGAAGGGTCGGGGAGCTTCCGCTACGTGGGCGGCACCGTGGGGGAAGAGGCCGCCTCCGTACTTTTTTCCGACGCTTCGGGACGCATTTACCGGATCCGGCTGCGGGCCGCCAGCCGGGCGCGCGA
>DATCLL010000119.1:0-6073 GCA_036563935.1 Limnochordales bacterium
ACCGTGAACAGCACCGTGCCCCGCCGGGGCACCCGCAGCCCGGCCGCCACCAGGGCCTTGTAGAAGGCCCGGGGGAAGTCCACGTCGCATCCCATGACCTCTCCCGTGGACTTCATCTCCGGCGACAGGGCCACATCCACCATGGACAGCTTCTGCCAGGAGAAGACGGGCGCCTTGACGGCCACCCGGGGTGGCTCGGGCCACAGCCCCCCTGCCAGGCCCAGCTCCCGCAGACTACGGCCCAGCATGACCCGGGCGGCCACCCGCGCCAGGGGAATCCCTGCGGCCTTGGACAGGAAGGGAACCGTGCGGCTGGCGCGGGGGTTCACCTCCAGCACGTACACCTGGTCTTCGTAGACGACGTACTGGATGTTCACCAGCCCCCGCACCTTCAGCGCCAGGGCCAGGCGGGTGGTGTAGTCCAGGATCTGCTCGCGGGCCCAGTAGGGCAGGTTGAGGGCGGGGTAGACCGCGATGCTGTCCCCGGAGTGCACGCCGGCACGCTCGATGTGCTCCATGATGCCGCCGATGAGCACCTCCTGGCCGTCGGCCACCGCATCCACCTCCACCTCCTTGCCCTGCAGGTACTTGTCCACCAGCACCGGCCGGGACTCCGAGACCTCCACTGCGGTGCGCATGTAATCCTTGAGGTCCCCGTCGGAATACACGATCTCCATCGCCCGTCCCCCCAGCACGTAGGAGGGGCGCACCAGCACCGGGTAGCCCACCCGCCGGGCGATGGCCAGCGCCTGCTCCACCGTGAGGGCCGCGCCCCCCGGCGGCCGGGGGATGCCCAGGTGCTCCAGCAGCCGGTCGAACTTGTCCCGATCCTCGGCCCGGTCCATCTCCTCCACGGGGGTTCCCAGAACCGTCACACCCGCCGCCGCCAGGGGCGGAGCCAGGTTGATGGCCGTCTGCCCGCCGAACTGGCACATGACCCCGGCCGACTCCAGTTCGACGACGTTCATGACCTCCTCGAAGGTGAGCGGCTCGAAGTACAGCCGGTTGGAGGTGTTGAAGTCGGTGGAGACCGTCTCCGGGTTGTTGTTGATAATGACCGACTCGATGCCCTCTTCCCGCAGGGCCCAGGCGGCGTGCACCGCGCTGTAGTCGAACTCGATACCCTGCCCGATGCGGATGGGCCCCGACCCCAGCACGATGGCCCGGGGGCCCTGACCGGGCCGGGACTCGTCCTCACCCTCGTAGGTGCTGTAGTAGTACGGCGTGGCCGCCTCGAACTCGGCCGCGCACGTGTCCACCATCTTGTAGACGGGCCGGATCCCCAGCTCCAGCCGCCGGCGGCGCACCTCGTGGGGCGAAAGCCCCACCAGCCGGGCGATGGTGGCGTCGCTGAGACCCAGCCGCTTGGCGGCCAGAAGCCGCTCCCGGGTCAGCCCGGCGCTTCCCGCGGCGTACAGCTCCTGCTCCATGGCCACTACCCGGGCGATGCCCTGCACGAAGAACCGGTCGATGCGGCTGGTGGCCGCAATGCGCTCCACCGGCCATCCCCGGCGCAGCGCCTCCGCCACCGCGAACAGCCGCTCGTCGTTGGGCACCGCGATGCGCTGCTCCAGCTGCGCGTCGTCCAGGGTGGCCATCCTGGGGTGCAGCAGGCCATCGCGGCCGATCTCCAGGGAACGAATGGCCTTGAGCAGGGCCGCCGGGAAGGTGCGGTCGATGGCCATCACCTCGCCCGTGGCCTTCATCTGGGTGCCCAGGGTGCGGCTGGCGGTGCTGAACTTGTCGAAGGGGAAGCGGGGGATCTTCACCACCACGTAGTCCAGCGCCGGCTCGAAGGCCGCGTAGGTGTTGCCGGTGATGGGGTTCTTGATCTCGTCCAGGCGCAGCCCCACCGCGATCTTGGCCGCCACCCGGGCGATGGGGTAGCCCGTAGCCTTGGAGGCCAGGGCCGAGGAGCGGCTCACCCGGGGGTTCACCTCGATGACCACGTACTGGTGGCTGTGAGGGTTGAGGGCGAACTGGATGTTGCACCCGCCCTGGATGCCCAGCGCGTCGATGATCTTCAAGGCCGCGCTGCGCAGCATCTGGTGTTCCCGGTCCGTGAGGGTCTGCGCCGGCGCCACCACCACCGAGTCGCCCGTGTGCACCCCGCAGGGGTCCACGTTCTCCATGTTGCAGACGGTGATGCAGGTGCCGGCCGCATCCCGCATCACCTCGTACTCGATCTCCTTCCAGCCCTCCACGCTGCGCTCCACCAGGCACTGGCCGATGGGGGAGATGCGCAGGGCCGTGCGCACGATCTCCACCAGGGAGGCCGCATCCCGGGCCATGCCGCCGCCCGTGCCCCCCAGGGTGTAGGCGGGGCGCACCACCAGGGGAAAGCCCACCCGCTCGGCAAAGGCCAACGCGGCCTCCACGGTGGTCACCACCTTGGACTCGGGAACGGGCTCGCCAATGGCCTGCATGAGGGCCTTGAACTCCCCGCGGTCTTCCGCCTGCTGGATGGCCCGCAGCGGGGTGCCCAGAAGCTCCACGCCGTAGCGGTCCAGCACCCCCGCCTCCGCCAGCTCCTTGGCCAGATTGAGCCCCACCTGGCCTCCCAGGGTGGGAACCAGGCCCTGGGGCCGCTCCCTGGCGATGACCCGCTCCACGAACTCTACGGTGAGGGGTTCCAGGTACACCCGGTCGGCCATCTCGGGGTCCGTCATGATGGTGGCGGGGTTGGAGTTGACCAGCACCACCTCCAGGCCCTCTTCCCGCAGGGCCTGGCAGGCCTGGGTTCCCGAGTAGTCGAACTCCGCGGCCTGCCCGATGATGATGGGCCCCGAGCCGATCACCAGCACCCGGCGCAGGTCAGGCCGTCGCGGCATGGCCCGGCCCCCCCTCCGAGGGGTCGCGCCGTGCGCGGTACTGGCGCACCATCTGCAGGAAGCGCTCGAACAGGTAGCGGGACTCCTCGGGCCCCGGACACGCCTCCGGGTGGTACTGCACCGAGAAGGCCGGCAGGTCCACGGCAGCCAGCCCTTCCACCGTCCCGTCGCTGAGGTTGCGGTGGGTCACCACCACCCCCGGCGGCAGCGACGCCTCGTCCACCGCGTAGCCGTGGTTCTGGGTGGTGATGAAGACCCTCCCTGTGGCCAGGTCCTTGACAGGGTGGTTCACACCCCGGTGGCCGAACTTCATCTTGTAGGTGTCCCCTCCGAAGGCCAGGGCCAGGATCTGGTGCCCCAGGCATATGCCCATGATGGGAACCCGGGCCGCCAGCAGCCGCCTTGCCGTCTCGATGGCCGAGGTGGCCTCCTTGGGGTCGCCGGGCCCGTTGGAGATGACCACGCCATCCGGCCCGAGGGCCAGGATCTCGTCGGCGCCGGCATGGGCCGGCACCACCGTCACCTGGCAGCCCAGGCGCACCAGGCTGCGCAGGATGTTCTGCTTGGCCCCCATGTCCAGGAGCACCACCCGGGGCGCGGCCGCCCGCTCGGCGCCGGCAGCGGCGCCGCCTGCGGGAGCCCCACCGCCTGCCGCCCCGGCGGGCTCCGGCTCCACCCGGAAGGGCTCCCGCACCGTGACCGCCTCCACGGCGCCCGTCAGGCGGAACCGCCGGGCCTGCTCCATCAGTGCCGCAAGCCAGGCCACCACCTCTTCGGGCACCGGCACCCGCCACTGGCCCCGCAGGGCCACCAGCCCTCCCGGAGCCCGCAAGTCGGCGCCGGCCGCCGGCGGCCCCTCCACCCCTGTGCCGGGCCCCGGGGCCGCGGTGATGACCCCGTTGGTGGTGCCGTACTCCCGCAGCACCCGGGTCAGAGCCCGGGTGTCCACGTCCGTCAGCCCCACCACGCCGAAGCGGGCCAGGTACTCGGAGAGGGTCTGGGTGGCCTGCCAGTGGCTGGGGAGCTGGCACAGCTCCCGCACCACCAGGCCCCGCACGTGGGGCCGCCACGATTCGAAGTCCTCGGGGTTGATGCCCGTGTTGCCGATGAGGGGGTAGGTGAACACCAGGATCTGGCCCCAGTAGGATGGGTCCGTGATGGCCTCCTGGTAGCCCGTCATCCCCGTGGCGAAGACCACTTCCCCTGCGGCCTGCCCGGGAGCGCCGAACAGGCTTCCCTGGTAGATGGTTCCATCGGCCAGCACCAGGTATCCGCGCACCGACGCAAACCCCCAAAAAAAGCCCCGGCGCCAGGAGCGCCGGGGCTTACCCTCAAGGAAACGCCCGGCCCTGCGGGCTTTGGCCCGCCGCTTATGCAGCCACCAGCCTGCGCAGGCACCGGGGAACCGTCTCGCACGCCGCAAGAAGCATAGCAACCCCGGGCCGCCGGATCAAGATGGCCGAAGGGAGGGGCAACGCCCCCCGGCGGCCGCAGCGGAGGCAGCAGCCGCCGGGGCGAGGGGGCGCTGCCACACGGCCTGCTCCCCCCGGGAGCAGACGGACTGCAGGGGGCCCCACCACCGGCACAGGCCTGCCGTGACCGCGGCAAAGGCCAGGCCCATCCCCGCCATGACCGCGGCAGGATCCCACCGCTCCGCCACGGCTCCGAAGGCCCAGTTGCCCGCGGCCATGGCGCCCGTGGCCAGCATGGAGAAGAAGCTGGCCACCCGGCCCCGCACCGGGTCGGGCGCCGTTCCCACGCTCCAGGCCTGGCTGAGCGCCATGAACATGGCCTGGGACAGCCCGATGCTGGTGGCCATGGCCATGGCCCACGGAACCTTCCACGGCACCAGCCCCGCCGAGGCCACCGCCACCAGGCTCAGCCCGCTGGCCATGCCGGTGAGCAGGTACAGCACGCCCTGCAGGCTCCCCCGGACACCCCTGGCCAGGCCCATGGTGCCCGTCACCGAACCCAGCCCCACGGCCATCATCATGGAGCTATAGGTGGCCCGGTCCCCGCCCAGCACCCTGGCCGCAAAGTGGGGCAGGATGCCCATGTAGCTCATGCTCAGCCCGCAGTGGAGCGTCACCATGGAGAGCAGGGCCGTCAGCAGCGGCTGGCGGGTCACGTAGCGCAGCCCGTCCCGCAGGAAGGCCATGGTGCCGGCCTCGGCCAGCTCGGGCAGGGCCGGTGCTGCGGCCGGCTCTACCCTGCGCTCACCGCCCTGCACCCGGGAACCCAGCCACGCGGCCAGCGAGTACAGCGCCAGGCAAAGCCCGAAGATGGCCTGGGGGCCCCGCGTGACCAAAAGCGGGGTGGCCAGGGCCGAACCCAAAAGCTGCGAGCCATGAAAGGCCATGGCCTGCAGGGAGACCGCGTTCACCAGGTGGCCCGGCGGCACCAGGCTGGGCACCATGGTGTTGCTGAGGGTGGTCTGCATGGAAAAGGCGCCGCCGAAAAGCAGCGAGAGGGCGAGAAGGGCCATGGGCGGAGCGCTGTCCTGAGCCGCCAGGGCCATCACCCCGGCCGACGCGGCCGCCCCCAGAGCAAAGCCCGTCACCAGAAGCCTTCGCCGGGACCACCGGTCCGCCCAGGTGCCGGCCAGGGGCGCCACCAGCAGCGCCGGCGCCTGGCTTCCCATCACCACGGCTCCCACCCACTGGGGCGAGCCGGTGGCCTGGTAGGTAAACCAGCTGATCCCCAAGGTGAAGGCCCACCGGCCTCCGTTGGCCAGGAGCAGCGCCAGCCACAGGCGCCGGAAGTCTGTCACGCCCAGGGACGAGAAGGATCGAAGGGAAACCCTGCCCACGCCCCGTCCCTCCCCCTGCAGGCGGCACGGTCGTGCCCACGGCCGGCGCCTCCCGCTGAGGGAAAGTATACCATCCCGGGGATGGGGTGGCCACGGGTGCGGCCGGGCGGCCGGCCACGCATCGGCGAAGCCGGCGAACTTGGAGCCCCGCTCGGCACCGCAGCAGGGTGTAGCTCACTTCGTGGACGGTCAGGACGTCGATCCAGGGCTCAGCCCGGCCCTCCTCCAGGTCCTGCAAGATCTGCCGGCAGACCGGGCTTTGGGGGTCGTTCTCGAACACGGATGGATCAAGACATTGGCGTCCAGCCAGCCCAACTGGCGCTTAGAAGCGCCCAGGTGGGGCGGTAGGGGGATCGGCCACGAGGGCATCCAGAGCACCCCCGTGACCTTCGGCGCCAGGGGTTGCCGACCGGATCGGCGCGCTGCACCAAGT
>DATCLL010000120.1:0-4758 GCA_036563935.1 Limnochordales bacterium
CCTGCTTTCTGTCGCGCCGCCTGCTCGGCTGCTTGCCCACGCCTGCATTGTAGCGCCGGGCCAGCCGTGTTGCACGCCACCGGGGCACGGGGTACAGTGAAGCGGGGCGGCGGCCCGGCCCGCCACCGGGGCGGGCAGGCCTGCCATTACCCGGCCGCCCAGCGCGCGAAGCGCCCGATGGAGGTTAGCGCTGGCATGGCTGCAGCACAGCCCACGCCCGCCCTGCGGCGCCGGCATTCGGTGGCGGTGCGGGTGGGTTCTGTCTGGATCGGCGGCGGCCACCCCGTGGCCGTGCAGTCCATGACCAACACCGACACCGCCGACGTGGAGGCCACGGCCCGTCAGATCCTGGAGCTGGCCGAGGCCGGCAGCGAACTGGTGCGCATCACCGTCAACCACGACGAGGCCGCCCGAGCCGTGCCCCGCATCGTGGAGCGGGTGCGCCGGCAGGGCTGCTTTGTGCCCATCGTGGGGGACTTCCACTACAACGGGCACCTCCTGCTCACCCGCTACCCCGACTGCGCCCGGGCCCTGGACAAGTACCGGATCAACCCGGGCAACGTGGGGGCCGGCGAGCAGCAGGACGACAACTTCCGCACCATCGTGGAGCAGGCCATCCGGTTCGACAAGCCCGTGCGCATCGGGGTGAACTGGGGCTCCCTGGACCGGGCGCTTCTGGCCCGGCTCATGGACGAAAACGCCCGCCGCCCGGAACCCCTCGACGCCACGTCGGTGCTCCTTCAGGCCATGGTGGAAAGCGCCCTGCAGTCCGCCCGCTTCGCCGAACAGTGCGGGCTTGCCCACGACCGCATCATCCTCAGCGCCAAGGTCTCCAGCGTGCCGGAACTGGTGCGGGTCTACCAGGAGCTGGGGGCCCGCTGCGACTACCCCCTGCACCTGGGCCTCACCGAGGCAGGCATGGGCACCAAGGGGGTGGTGGCCAGCGCGGCCGGCCTGGCCATTCTCCTGTGGCAGGGGATCGGCGACACCATCCGGGTTTCCCTAACTCCCCGCCCGGGCCAGGACCGCACCGAGGAGGTGCGGGTGGCGCAGCTGGTGCTGCAGTCCCTGGGGCTGCGCACCTTCTCCCCGCAGGTGAGCGCCTGCCCGGGCTGCGGCCGCACCACCAGCACCTTCTTCCAGGAGATGGCCCAGGAGGTGGAGTCCTACATCCGCCGGCGCATGCCCCAGTGGCGCCAGCAGTATCCGGGCGTGGAGAACCTGCGGGTGGCCGTCATGGGCTGTGTGGTGAACGGCCCTGGGGAAAGCCGCCACGCCCACATCGGCATCTCCCTGCCCGGCACCTTCGAGGAACCCAAGGCGCCCGTCTACGCGGACGGCCGGCTGGTGGCCACCCTGCGGGGGGAAGACCTGGTGGAGCAGTTCCTGCAGCTGCTGGAGCAGTACGTGGCCCGCCGCTGGGGCACGCCCTGCGCCCATGAGTGAGCGGCCCCTGGCCCGGGCGGCGGGCTGGGTGGGCCGCACGGCAGGGAGGCTTCTGCCATGGGCCCAGATCGCGGCGGGCTCCCTGGTGAGCGCCGTCGCCGTCAATGCCTTCCTGGTGCCCTTCCGCCTGGCCGACGGAGGCATCGTGGGGCTGTCCGTGGTGCTGTACCACCGCTTCGGCCTGCCTGTGGCGCCCACGGTGGTGGCCCTGAACCTGCCCATCTTCCTGGCCGGATGGCGCCTGCTGGGCCTTCCCTTCGTGGGACGCACCTTCTTCGGCGTGGCGGCGCTGGCCCTGTTCGTGCAGCTGACCCGGGCCATGCGCCCGCCCACCGCGGACGTGCTGCTGGCCACCCTGTACGCCGGCGCCATCCAGGGGCTCGGGCTGGGAATCGTGCTCCGGGCGGGCGGCTCCACCGGCGGCACGGACACCCTGGCGCGCATCGTGGCGCAGCGCACGCCTCTCAAGGTGGGGGAGGTCATCCTTTACTTCGACTTGCTGGTGCTGGCTCTCGCCGCCGCCACCTTCGGGCTGGAGCGGGCCCTTTACTCGGGATTGACCCTGGTGCTCACCAGCCGGGTGGTGGACTTCATCCTGCAGGGCCAGTACGCGGCCCGGGCGGTCATCATCATCTCCGACCGGCATGAGGCCATCGCGCGCCGCATCCTGCGGGAGCTGGACCGGGGCGCCACGCTGCTGTTCGGGCGGGGCGCCTACACGGGCAAGGATCGCACAGTGGTGTACTGCGTGCTCAACCGGGACCAGGTGCCCCGGCTGCGGGCCATCGTGCACCAGGAAGACCCGCGGGCCTTCATGGTCATGGCCGACGCGGTGGAAGTGCTGGGAGAAGGGTTCACCCGAGGGCCCTGATGGAGCCCTGCACCGCGCAGCTGGCGCCCGTGGGCTGCCAGCTTACCTGTCCGGCTTCGTACACGGCGGCGGGAGACCCCCGGGCCTCCCGCCGCGCTCGCCTGTGGCTCTCCTCAGAACCGGCGCCCGAAGCCCCGGCGGTCTGCCGGCCCCCGGCCGCGGCTGCTGCCGCCGGCGCCACCGGCCCGGTCGGGACGGGGCTGGGCCTCGTTGACGGTCAGCGGGCGGCCCTCCAGCTGGTAGCCGTTGAAAGCCGAGATGACCGCCTCCGCGGCCTCGTCGGGCACCTCCACGAAGCCAAAGCCACGGGAGCGGCCCGTCTCCCGGTCGGTGATGACCCGGGCGGAGAGCACCTCCGCATGCTCGCTGACCAGACGGGTGAGGTCCTCGCTGGTCACCGACCACGGGAGGTTGCCGAAGAAGAGGGTTTTGCTCATGGGAATCCCCCTTGCAGGATCCGGCCCTCTTTCCCGGACCCCGAGTGATCTGTCGCCGAGGTTGCACGGATCCGGACCCTGCTCGGGGCAACGGCCGGGGCAACACTCCGCGAACCACCTGCACTATATTCCACCCGCCGTCGAATTGCAATAGCGCCCCGCCGTGCCAGGGACAGGAAGGCCCGCCGGCGCCCCGCAGGGCTGCCAGGGGCTTGGGCCTTGCCCGCCGCGGGCCGTCCCCGTAAGGTGGCGGGGGAACGCCCCGGGGCCGGCCCGGCAACCGCATTCCGGGTCGGCGGACCGGCGGCGCGGTACCCGAGGGGGAAGAGGTGCCATGGCCGCAGAGCTTCAGCGATACGCTCACAATCCCATTCTCACGCCCCAGCAGCTGGAACCCTCCCACCCCGACTTCGAGGTGGTGGGCACCTTCAACGCGGGGGCCGCCCGGCTGGGGGATGAGGTGGTGCTGCTGGTGCGGGTGGCCGAACGTCCCCGCCCGTCCGACCCGGACCTGGTGGGGATCCCGTACGTGGACGTGCAGGCCGAGCCACCCGTGCCCAGGGTGCGGTGGGTCTCCCGGCGGGATCCCCAGCTGTTCATGGGCGATCCCCGGGGGCTGGTATGGCAGGGTCGCGCCTACGTCACCACCCTGTCCCACCTGCGCCTGGCCCGCAGCGACGACGGCTTCCACTTCCGGGTGGATCCCCGCCCGACCCTGTGGCCTTCCACGCCCTACGAGCTGTACGGCATGGAAGACCCCAGGATCACGGAGCTGGACGGGGCGTACTACGTGGCCTACACCTCCCCGTCCCCCCGGGGAGTGACGGTCTCCCTGCTGCGCACCGAGGACTTCCGCAGCTTCCAGCGCCTGGGGGTCATCTTCGCCCCGGAGAACAAAGACGTGGCCATCTTCCCGGGCCGCGCCGGGGGCCGCTACGCGGCCCTTCACCGGCCGGCAGGCGGGGCCATCGGAACCCCTGACATCTGGGTGGCCTACTCCCCCGACCTGGTGCACTGGGGGGACCACCACCGCACCCTGGCGGTGCGGCCGGGGCGATGGGACGGATCCCGGGTGGGCGCGGGGGCCGTTCCCATGGCCACGCCGTACGGCTGGCTGGCCATCTACCACGGGGCCCTGGGCCACCGGTACTGCCTGGGGACGGCGCTTCTGGACCGGGACCAGCCCCACCGGCTGCTGGCCCGCTCGCCGGAGCCGGTGATGACCCCGGTGTACCCGTACGAGCGGGAGGGCTTCTTCGGGTCCGTGGTGTTCACCTGCGGGGCGGTCTCCATGCCCGACGGCAGGATCCTGGTCTACTACGGCGCCGGGGACGCCTCGCTGGCCGTGGCCGTCACCAGCCTGGAGGAGCTCATGGACAGCCTGAAGCCCTGCCACCGCCCGCAGGAGGACCTGCTTCCCTGGGCCCTTGAGCCCGAGGAGGTCGCCTGAGGCCTGCCGGCGCCAGGGCGGGCGCCCGCGCCGCCGGCGCCCGCCCGGCGGGCCTCAGGCCTTTTCGTCCACCAGCAGGCCCACCAGCTCCCAGATGCGGGCGACCAGGTCCAGGTAGCGCTCGGGAGGGATCTCCCGCACCACCTCGTTGGTGTTCTGGTCGATGACCTGCACCCAGATGCGGCCGGTGGGTTCGTGCACCCGAAAGCGCAGCCGGCGCTGGGATTCCTCCAGCATCCGCTCGATGAGCCGCTTGGTCAGGCGCGCCAGCAGCGGGTTGCCGGCCAGCCCGGGAGGCACCTCGTCGGCCACGGGGGCGTCGCTGGGGCCCTGCTGGCCGGCCGGTACGGCCCCTGCCGCCTCCGCTCCCGGCACCCACCATGCCACCGACTCGACCGCAAAGGTCGCCTGGCCCTGCGAGCCGGGCCGGGCGCCGGCCTCCCCGCCCGGCTCGGCAGCCGGCTCATGCAGCGGGCGCAGGCGGGCCACCCAGGCTGTGCTGGCCGGCAGGCGAACGGTATCGCCCACGCCACCCGCCCCCTGCACGGGCAAAC
>DATCLL010000121.1:0-7635 GCA_036563935.1 Limnochordales bacterium
ACCCCCCCCCACGGGCCCCAGCACCGTGCCCATCCCGCCGAAGAAGGCCATGACGATGGGAATGAGCGTGTACTGGATGTGAAACGCGTTGAGGGGGTCGACGTAACTCAGGTAGGTCGCGTGCACCGCCCCGGCCAGCCCCGCGAGGAACGCGCCCAGCACGAAGACGCCCACCTTCAGCCGCACCGTCTCGATGCCCAGGTTCTCGGCGGCCATCTCGTCCTCCCGGATGGCCAGAAGCCGAAGGCCCAGCCGGGAGTTGGCCAGGCCGTAGGTGGTGGCCACCACCGCTGCCGCCAGGCCCAGCATCAACAGGTACTTGGCCGAAAAGCTCAAGGGCAAAAACAACGGGATGCCCGAGCCGGCCCGGGTGATCCCCTCCAGGTACTCGCTGCTGGCCAGGATGCGGGTGCCCTCCGCCAGGGCCAGGGTGGTGATGGTGAAGTAGGGGCCCTTCACCCGCAGCAGGGGAAAGCTCAACGCCGCCGCATAGAGCGCGGCCGCCACCCCTCCCAGGGCCACGGCCGCCGCCCAGTGCCAGCCGCCGTCCGCTATGGCGATGGCGGCCGCGTACATCCCCACCCCCACGAAGGCCACGTGCCCGAAGTGGATGTAACCCGTGAACCCCGACGCCAGGTTCCAGCTGCCGGCCAGCACCACGAAGTACAGCACCAGGTACAGCATGTTGAGGGTAGCCCGGTTGGCATAAAAGGGCGCCGCTACCAGCACCCCCGCCCAGGCCACCAGCGCCGCGGCGCCCAGCCCCGTCACCCACCGCCCCGCCGGGCCCAGGCGGGGCAAGGCTTCCCGGGACGCGGCGTTCGCGCCGGGCTGGTGCCCGGCGGCCAGCTCCGGGGCATGCTCCTGCAGCCGAGCCGACTGCTCCAAGGGCCGCTCGCTCCTTCCGGGACGGGCCGCCGGCGGCTACGCCTGCGGCGCCAGCCGCTCCCAGCGCGCGCCCCACAGCCCGCTGGGGCGCACCATGAGGGTCACCACCAGGATCACGAAGGGGAGCCCGTGGGCCACCCGAGGGGAGAGCACCTGGGTGCCCACGCTTTCCAGAAGGCCGTACAGGATGGCCGCGGCCAGCGCCCCCGTGGGGCTTCCCAGGCCGCCCAGCACCACGATGGTGAAGGCCTTGGCCAGGTACAAAAAGCCCATGGCCGGAAAGATGAAGCTGGTCATGGCCACGATGTTGCCGGCTGCCGCGGCCAGGGCCGCGCCCACCCCGAAGGCCACGGCCCGCACCCGGGCGGTGTCCACCCCGCAGCTGGTGGCCACGTCCGGGTTCTGGGAGGTGGCCCGCACCGCCTTGCCCCACAGGCTGTAGCGCAAGAAGGCGAACAGCCCTGCCGCCAGCACCACGGCCAGCACGAACCCGGCCACGTAGCTGGCGGACATGGAGACCGGCCCCAGGCTGACGGGCGCCGTCCAGTACTGGATGCCCCGCACCTTGGTGGTGAAGACGGCCTCAGCGGTGTTCCACAAGGCGGCCGACAGCCCGAAGGTGAGCATGAGGGAGGCCAGCATGGGCCGGCCCACCACCCGCTCGATGACCGCCCGCTCCACCAGCACCCCAAACCCGAACAGCACGGCCATCACCGGCAGCAGGCTGGCCGGCGGCGGAATGCGGGCCCACTCCCACAGGAAGTAGGTGAGGTACCCGCCCAGCATGGCCAGGTCGCCGTGGGTGACGTTCACCACCCGCATGACGCCGTACACCAGGCTGAGCCCCACGGCCATGAGGGCGTAGATGGCCCCGATGACCAGGCCGTTGGCCACCATCTGGGCCAGGTGTTCCATGGACAGCCCGGTCCCTCAGGCCAGCCGGAAGGGGTAGACCCAGCTGGCCGTGGCGGCATCGGGCGGGTAGACCACCGGCTTCACCAGGCGGCCGCCCTGCTCCTGCACCTGCAGCATGACCCGGTCGGCGGCCACCTGCAGGCCGGAATCCGGCGAGTCCAGGGGCTGAACCTTGTAGCGGCCGAAGACGGTGGCGGTGTCCAGGCTGAACATCACGTCCCGGATGGCCTCCAGGTCCAGCCGGCCCACCCGCTTCACCGCCTCCTCCAGGATCTGGCCGCCCGCGTAGCCCCCCGCCGCGTGGTACTCCGGATCCCGTCCCCACTTCTCCCGGTAGGCCTCCACGAACTGGCGGTTGCCGGGAAAGCCGGCCCACGGCACCCAGTCGGCATCCCCGGTCGCGTACAGCGCGTCCCGCCCCAGGGTGCCCTCGAAATCGGGCAGGGCCACCCCCACCAGCAGGGAGACGATGTTGGGGCTGAAGCGCAGCGACCGCAGCGCCCGCATGATGCCCACCGCGTCGGGCAGGTACCCGCCGCCGACCAGCACCGTGGCGCCGGAGCGCTGAACCTGCTGGATGATGGGCGTCCAGTCCGTGGTCTGGGCGGGGTAGGCCTGGTCCAGCACGATCTCCAGGCCCGCCCGGGTGAAGCGCTGGCGAAGCGCCCGCACCGCATCCCGGGGGAACTCGGTGTCCTCGTAGATGATGGCCACCTTGCGGTCACCCCGCTGCGCGGCCACCTCCTCCACCCCGGGCAGGCGTTTGGAGGCGGGGGGCTGGATCTGCACCTGCCAGCGCAGGCGCTTGCCCTGCCAGATGCCCACGCTGGAGGCCATGGGATTGGGGGTGGGGATGCGGGCCTGCTCGATGACCGGCGCCACCGCGTTGGTGACGGCGCTGCTGTACGGGCCCAGGAGCAGGTCCACCCCGTGGCGGTACACCAGCTCGTTGTACAGCCGCACGCCGGTGGTGGGGTCGCTGCGGTCGTCCAGCACCACCAGCTCCACGGGGCGGCCCAGCAGGCCCCGCTCGGAGCGGTTGGGCAGGTTCTCCTTGCCGAAGCTGGCCCCGAACCGGTTGATGTGCTCCACCCACAGCTGGTAACCCCGGTACTGCTCTTCTCCCGTGCGGGCGTAGCGGCCCGTCAACGACAGGGACGCCCCGATGCGGATGGGGCGCTCTGCCCCCCGCACCCCGCGGGTGGAGGCCATCCACGCCGCCCCCAGCGCCCCGGCTCCTGCCTTCAGCAGCTCCCGTCGACCGATCCCCCCGCCCGGCCGCCCGCTCATGCCTTTCCCTCCCGCCGCTCCGGCCGCTCTCGGCCGTCTCACCCGGTTTCGAAGAAGCCGCTGTAGCTCTTCGTCGAGGTGCCGCCGGCTCCTCCGTGGCGCCATGCAACCGAGCTCGAAACCCGCCGGGCGCCAGGAGAAGAGGCCCGCCGCGCCGAAACAGAGGACGTTGCGCCGCTGCCCCACGCCGGGCAGCTCCCGTCGGGAGCCTCCCGGCCCGGCGTGGCGGGCGTTCGGAAGGCAGCGTCGCCAGGCTCATGGGGAAGAGGGGCCTTCCGTGGGGGTTGTGCTGGCACTGGCGGGTACGGGGCTGTATGCTCTCACCAACGTGCTGGTGCGGCGGGCCAGCCGCCAGGGCGGCCTCGGGGACGGCTACCTGCTCACCGTGCTCTTCAACGCCCTCACCTTCGGCGCGGTCCTGACCTGGATGCAGCTGGCGGGTATGCTTCCGCCCCTGCGTCCCGGGGGGCTCGCCTCCTTTGTGGCGGCGGGGCTCGCCACCACGTTCCTGGGCCGCAGGCTGCTCTTCTCGGCCCTGGCCTGCCTGGGGCCGGCGCGGTCTCTGCCCTTCAAGGTCACCTCGCCGGTCTTCACGGCCGTTCTGGCCGCAGTGTTCCTGCAGGAATCCCTCTCCCCCGCGCTGCTGGGGGGCATCGCGGCGGTGGCGGTGGGACTGTGGCTTCTGTCCCGGGAGCAGGTGCAGCAGGAGGAGGCTCAGGGGGAGCCGTCGCCTCACGGGGCGGCCACGCAGCGTCGGCCCCTGTGGTCGGATCCCGTCGCGCGCAAAGGGGCGCTCCTGGCCTTCCTTTCCGGCGCCTCCTTCGGCACCGGCCACTTCTTCCGCAAGCTGGGGCTGCTGGAGATCCCCTCCGAGTGGGTGGGCGTGGCCGTGGGCGCATGGGTGGCTCTGGCGGCCGGCTGGCTCACCTCCCGCCCGCCCCGCAGCCACCCCTCCGGCCCTCCGCGACCTTCCGACCCCTCCTACGCCGACGGTTCCCGCCTGCGCCGCCCGCAGTGGCGGCTGGCCGCGCTTCCGTGGGAATACTGGGCCGGCGGCGTGTGCACCACCCTGGCCATGCTGCTGCAGTTCGCCTCGGTGCGGATGATGCCCGTCTCCACCGTCTCCGTGGTCTTCGCCTCGGAGCCCCTGTGGAGCATGGCCGCAGCCCGCCTGCTGCTGGAGGACGAGGTGCTCACGTGGCGGGTGGTCTTCAGCGCGGTCTTGGTGGTCGCCGGCATCGCGGTGGTCATCCAGGCCTGACGGCGGGCCGGGGAGGCCATCCGTTCAGGCCTGCCCCGACAGCTCCTTGGGCTCCACCAGGGGAACCCCCTGCCGGCACAGGGGGCACTCCTCGGGCGTCCACATCCCCACGTCCATGGTGACCAGGGCCCGCACGGGCACGTCCAGCTGCACCCGCCCGGCCGAACGGTCCACCAGCACCCCTACCCCCACCACCACGGGGCCGTACGGCTGGATAGCCGCCATGGCCTTGCGTACCGAACCCCCGGTGCTGAGAGCGTCTTCCACCACCAGGGCCCGCTCCCCGGGCCGCACAAAAAAGCCCCGGCGCAGCACCATGCGCCCGTCGCCGCTTTTCTCCGCGTAGATGGCCCTGGCCCCCAGCGCCCGGGCCACCTCGTAGCCCAGGATGACACCGCCCATGGCGGTGCCCACCACCACCTCCACGCCCTGACCCGCAAAGAACCGGGCCAGCGCGCCCGCCAGGCGCTCCGTGTGGCGGGGGTACTGCTGCACCAGGGAGCACAGCAGGAACAGGTCCGTGTGCATGCCGGAGGTAAGCCGGAAGTGCCCCTCCCGCACCACCCCGGTCTCCCGCAGGACGGCCATCACCTCGTCCGGATGCACCCGACCCACCTCCGCCGCCTCAACAACCCCACCGCCCGACACCTCCTCGACCCCTCAACCCTGCCCGGCCTCCCCGCCCGGGCGAAGGCGGGCCCCGCCGCCCGCCTGCAGTTCGGCGTCCACGGCCGACCGGGCCGCCCCCACCAGCTCGGTCACCCTGGCCATGCGGCGCTCCTTCAGGTAGGCCCGGATCCCCTCCAGCACCTCCAGAGGGGCCAGGGGGTTGGAGAACAGCGCGCTGCCGATCTGCACGGCGCTCGCCCCGGCCATGAGGAACTCCAGGGCGTCCTCGGCCGTGGCGATCCCGCCGATGCCCACCACCGGGATGCGCACCGCCCCGGCCACCTCCCACACCATGCGCAGCGCCACGGGCTTGATGGCCGGCCCGGAAAGCCCCCCGAAGACGGTGCCCAGCACCGGCCGGCACCGCCGCACGTCGATGGCCATGCCCAGCAGGGCGTTGATGAGGGTGACGCCGTCGGCTCCCGCGTCCTCCACCGCCCGGGCGAAGTCCACCACCCGGGTCACGTTGGGGGACAGCTTCACGAACAGGGGCAGCGCCGTGGCCCGCCGCACGGCCCGGGTCAGCCGGAAGGTCTGTTCCACGCTGGTGCCGAAGGCCAGCCCGCCTTCCTTCACGTTGGGGCAGGAGATGTTCAGCTCCACCGCGTCGGCCACCTCGGGGGTCAGGCGCTCCACTACCCGCACGTACTCCTCCACCGAGCGGCCCACCACGTTCACCACGATGGTGGCCCCCTGGGAGCGCAGCCACGGGCCCTCCTCCCGCAGGTAGTGCTCCACGCCGGGGTTCTCCAGCCCGATGGTGTTCAGCATCCCGCAGGCGGTCTCGGCCACCCGCACGCCCGGGTTGCCCGGCCACGGTTCCGGGGCGGTTCCCTTGGTGCACACCGCCCCCAGGCGGTCCAGGGGCAGCACGTGGGCCACCTCGCGCCCGTAGTGGAAGCAGCCCGCCGCCACCCACACCGGGTTGCGCACGGTGAGGGGCCCCAGGGAGACCGTCAGGTCCGGCTCCCGGGCGGCTTCAGCGGCCGCCGCCACACCCGCCGCGGGAGCCCCGGGATGGTTCGCCATCCAGCACAACCTCCTCTGCACGGAACACCGGCCCGTCCACGCAGGCATGCCAGTAGCCGAAGCCCGAGGCCCGGGGAACGCTGCAGCCCATGCAAAGTCCAAACCCGCACGCCATGGGCCGCTCCACGTTGAGGTAGGCGACAACCCCCGCCCGCCGGCAGGCCTCCTTCACCGCCACCAGCATCGGCTCGGGCCCCGAGGCCCACACCTCCGCCGGAGCGTCGCCGGAAAGGGCCTCCTCCACGGCCCGGGCCACCTGGCCCGGCCGCCCGGCGCTGCCGTCGGCCGTCAGCAGCTCCAGCTCCACCCCCGGCTGCGCCAGCCGTTCCAGCGCGGCCACCGCCGACCGGGTGGGCCCGCCGGCCAAAAGCCGCACCCGCCGCCCCGCCCGGCTGGCCCAGCGGGCCGCGGCCGCCAGCACCAGCACCCCGTGCCCCTCACCGGCCAGAAGCAGCCGGGAACCGGCCGCGAAGCCCGGCCGCACGGGCTCCGGGAAGGAGCGCCCCAACGGGCCCAGCACCTCCACCGGCGAGCCCTCGGACAGCAGCTGGAAGGCCGCCGTTCCCCGCCCGCCGGGGCGGTACACCACCGCCACCTGCCCGGCCGCCGGGTCCCAGTCGAACAGGCTGAAGGGCCGGCGCAGGAACGGGTCCCATCCCACCGGCCAGCTGGGTCGAAGCCCGATCGCCACGAACTGGCCCGGGCGGGCGTGCTGGGCCACGTGGGGAGCGTGCAACACCAGCTCCACCCAACCCCCCTCCAGGGGCCGACAGGCAGCCACCCGGGCTTGCAGCGGCTTCCAGGGCGCGCGCCGGCGACCCTCTGCCTCCAGCTCCGCCTCCCGCCGTCCCTTCCCATCCGGCCCTGCCGGCCCGGCAGGGCCTGCCTGCTGCGGTGAAGTGTGCTGCGACTGCAACGGCCTACCTCCCGATCGCCAGCAGCTCATCCCCCTCGCCGGCCGGCTGCGGCCGGGCGCCGCCCAGTCAGCCTGCGGCCTCCAGGGAAAACGGCGCCGCCGAAGGGGCTCCGCTCCACCGCCGGTACAGCTGGTGAGGGATGGCGAACAGATCCAGGATTTTGCCCACGGTGTGGTCCACGATGTCCTCCACGGTGCGGGGGCGGTGGTAGAAGGCGGGCACCGGCGGCAGCACCACCGCGCCCATCTCGGTCACCTCCACCATGCGCCGCAGGTGGCCCAGGTGAAGCGGCGTCTCCCGGGGCACCAGCACCAGCCTGCGCCGCTCCTTCAACGTCACGTCGGCCGCCCGCACCGCCAGGTTGTCGCTGTAGGAGAGGGCGATGGCGCTGAGGGTCTTCATGGAGCAGGGCGCCACCACCATCCCGTCGGTGGGGAAGGAGCCGCTGGAGATGGGGGCCGCCAGGTCCCGCTCGTGGTACGCCACGCTGGCCAGCGCCTCCACCTGGGCCACGGTGAAGGAGGTCTCCAGGGGGATGGTCCGCCGGGCTCCCTCCGTCACCACCAGGTGGGTTTCCACCCCCAGCTCCCGCAGCACCTCCAGCAGCCGGATGCCGTAGATGGGGGCCGAGGAGCCCGTGATGGCCACCACCAGCCGCATGCCTTT
>DATCLL010000122.1:0-11279 GCA_036563935.1 Limnochordales bacterium
TTGGGGCAGGCGGTCAAGGAAGAGGTGGACCGGCTGGGCAGCGAGGAGGCCCGGGGCAGCGTGCAGGTGCTCGGGGAGGAGATCCCCTACCGGGCCCTCAGCGTCCGCATGGCCAACGAGCCGGTGCGCCAGCGCCGCCGCCAGCTGCAGCAGGCCCGGGATGCCTTCACGGCCCGGCTGAACCCCCTGCGGGAGCAGATCGTGGAGCGCCAGGGGCGGCTCGCCCGCCAGGCGCTGGGCTTCTCCTCGTACACCGACATGTACGCTGAGCTGAAGGGGATGGACCTGGACGGCCTGGCTGCTACCATGACGCAGGTGCTGGAGTCCACCCGGGCTTTCTACGAGGAGAGCTTCCGCCGGGCGCTGCGCCAGGCGTGCGGCGTGGAGCTGGGGCAGGCGGAGAAGCACGACGTGGCATGGCTTCTCAGGGCCCGCCAGTGGGACGGCTGGTTTGACGGTTCCCGGCTGCTTTGGGCCCTCCAGCAGACCCTGCAGGAACTGGGGCTGGACCACCCGGGGGGCGCCGCCGCCGGCCGGGTGCGCATGGACACCGAACTTCGCCCCCGCAAGTCGCCCCGGGCCTTCTGCGCGCCGGTGCACGTGCCCGGGGAGGTGTGGCTGGTCATCCTGCCCCAGGGGGGGCAGGATGACTTCCGGGCGCTTTTCCACGAGGCGGGGCATGCGTATCACTTCGCGGGTACCGACCCCGACCTGCCCGCGGAGGACCGGTACCTGGGCGACAACACGGTGACCGAGTGCTACGCCTTCCTGCTGGAGCACCTGGTGGCGGATCCGGCATGGCTGGTGCGCCGGCTGGGCTTAAGTCCCCTGGCGGCGCAGCAGTATGCGGACTTTGCCCGCCTGGACCGGCTGTACTTTCTGCGCCGCTACGCCGGGAAGCTGCTGTACGAGGTGGAGCTGCACCGCTCCCTGCCCGTGGGCCCCATGGCGGCCCGGTACCGGGAGATCCTGAGCCAGGCTACCGGGGTGCAGTACGGCGAGGTGGACTACCTGGCCGACGTGGACGACGCCTTCTACGTGGCGGAGTACCTGCGGGCGTGGGCCCTGGAGGTGCAGCTGCGGGAGTACCTGCGCAGCCGCTTCGGGCGGGAGTGGTTTGCCCGGCCGGAGGCGGGCGAGTTCTTGCGGGAGCTGTGGTGGTGGGGCCAGCGCCCGGATGGCGACCAGCTGGCCCGCCGGCTGGGCTTCGACGGGATCGAGTTCGGGCCGCTGGTGCGGGAACTGACGGCTCCGGTTGGGGTTTCGGGAGGGGCGGTGTGACGACCGTGGCCGACAGCTTTGTCCACCTGCACACCCACAGCCAGTACAGCCTGCTGGACGGGGCGTGCCGGCTGGAGGAGCTGGTGGAACAGGTGAAGGCCATGGGCATGCCGGCCGTGGCCCTCACCGACCACGGGGCGCTGTTCGGCATGGTGGAGTTTTACAAGCTGGCCCGGGCCGCGGGGATCCACCCCATCCTGGGCTGCGAGCTGTACCTGGCGCCCCGGGACCGGCGGGAGCGCACCGGTGGCCCCTCGGAGGCGGCCTTCCACCTGCTGGTGCTGGCCGAGGACGAGGTGGGCCTGCGCAACCTCATGCGCCTGTCCACCCTGGGGTTCCTGGAGGGCTTCTACTACAAGCCCCGCATCGACCACGAGCTCCTGGCGGCGCACTGCCGGGGGCTTGTGGCCACCACCGGCTGCATGTCCAGCGAGATCAACCACCACCTGCTGCGGGGCGACGAACCGTCCGCCCGGCGGGCCCTGGAACGCTACCTGGACATCTTCGGCCGGGACCGGCTGTACGTGGAGCTGCAGCGCAACGGGGTGCCGGGCCAGGAAGAGCTGAACCAGAAGCTGGTGCGGCTGGCGCGGGAGTACGGGCTTGCCCTTGTGGCCACCAACGACGTGCACTACCTGCGCCAGGCCGACTCGGCCTTCCACGACGTGCTTTTGTGCATCCAGACGGGTAAGTCCCTTTCCGACGAAAACCGGCTGCGCTTCGCCAGCGACCAGTTTTACCTGCGCAGCCCCGAGGAGATGTACCGGCTGTTTGCCGACCTGCCCGAAGCCTGCCGGCGCACCCTGGAGGTGGCCGAGCGCTGCCGGGTGGAGCTGAAGCTGGGCAAGCCCCGGCTTCCCGCCTTCCCGACCCCCGCGGGGCAGTCGGCCGAGGAGTACCTGCGGGAGCTCACCTACCAGGGGGCTGCCCGCCGCTTCGGGGAGGTTCCCCGGGGCGTGCGGGAGCGGCTGGATTACGAGCTGGACATCATCGAGCGAACGGGGTTCGCCGGGTACTTCCTCATCGTGCAGGACTTCGTGAACTACGCCAGAGGCCAGGGGATCCCCGTGGGGCCCGGCCGTGGGTCGGCCGCCAGCAGCCTGGTGGCCTACTGCCTGGGCATTACCAACATCAACCCCCTGGACCACGGCATGATCTTCGAGCGGTTCCTGAACCCCGAGCGGGTTTCCATGCCGGACATCGACATCGATTTCGCCGACGACCGGCGCGACGAGGTCATCCAGTACGTGGTGCGCCGCTACGGCCAGGACCGGGTGAGCCAGATCGCCACCTTCGGCACCATGGCGGCCCGGGCCGCCATCCGGGACGTGGGAAGGGTGCTGCAGGTGCCGTACGGGGAGGTGGACCGCCTGGCCAAGCTGGTGCCGGCGGGGCCGGGGGTGACGTTGGAGCAGGCCCTGGCCGAGTCCGAGGAGCTGCGCCGGCGCTACGAGGCCGACGAGGGCGTGCGCCGGCTCATCCAGCTGGCCCGGCAGGTGGAGGGGTTCCCGCGGCACCTTTCCATGCACGCGGCCGGCGTGGTCATCGCGCCGGAACCCCTCATGGACCTGGTTCCCCTGGCCCGCACCTCCGACGGCGCCGTGGTGACCCAGCTTCCCATGGAGAACCTGGAAGAGCTGGGGCTTCTGAAGATGGACTTCCTGGGCCTGCGCAACCTCACCGTCATCCGCACGGCCCAGGAGCTCATCCGCCAGCAGGGCAAGGGCGAGGTGGACATCGACCGCATCCCCCTGGACGACCCGGCGGTCTGGCAGCTTCTGGGGCGGGGGGAGACGGAGGGCGTCTTCCAGCTGGAAAGCCGCCTGTTCAAGGGGATGATGCGGGAGCTGCAACCACGCCGGTTCAGCGACCTGGTGGCGGCCCTGGCGCTGGGCAGGCCGGGCCCCATGCAGTTCCTGGGGGACTTCATCGCCCGCCGCCACGGGCGCCAGCCCGTCACCTACGCCCACCCTGCCCTGGAACCCATCCTCAAGGACACCTACGGCATCATCGTCTACCAGGAGCAGGTGATGCGCATCGCCACCGAACTGGCCGGCTACACCCCCGGCCAGGCGGACGTGCTGCGCAAGGCCATGGGCAAGAAGAAGCCCGAGGAGATGGCCGCCGAGCGCCAGCGCTTCGTGGAGGGGATGGTGAAAAACGGCCACCGGCGGGAGCTGGCCGAGCAGCTGTTCGCCGAGATCGAGCGCTTCGCGCAGTATGCCTTCAACGTGGCCCACTCCGCCGCGTACGCGCTCATCAGCTACCAGACGGCCTACCTGAAGGCCCACTTCCCGGTGGAGTTCATGGCGGCCCTGCTCACCAGCGTGGCCGCCAACAGCGACAAGGTGAAGGTGTACGTGGACGCCTGCCGGCAGATGGGCATCCCGGTGCTGCCCCCCTCCGTTAACGAAAGCCGCGGGGAGTTCTGGCCGGAGCAGGGTGGGGTGCGCTTCGGCCTGCTGGCGGTCAAGCACGTGGGTGAGCCGGCGGTGGCGGCCATCCTGGCGGCCAGGCAGGCGGGGGGGCGCTTCCGGGGGCTGACGGATTTCTGCCGGCGCTGCCTGCAGGCGGCGGGATCGGGCTCCGCATTCAACCAGCGGGTGGTGGAGAGCTTGATCCTGGCCGGGGCCCTGGACGAGTTTGGTTCCCGGGCGGCCCTGCTGGCCGCGCTGGCAGGGGTGTGGCAGCAGCTTCAGCGCAGCCGCACCGGCTCCCGGGCCGCCCGCTCCGTGCAGACCGCCAGCCTGTTCGGGCCGGAGCTGGAGGGGCTGCAGGGGGGGCCAGGTGAGCCGGAGGCGGACAAGCTCCCTGCGCTGTCGGACAGCCTGGCCCAGCGGCTGGCCGGCGAGCGGGAGGCGCTGGGCTTTTACCTGTCCGGCCACCCGGCCGAGCCGTGGCGGGAGCGGCTGGAGATGTTCCGGGATGCGGCGGTGGGCGAGCTGGTGGAGACGGGGCAGGACGGGGCGCCGGTGCAGGCGGCGGGCCTGGTGCTCAACGACCGGCGGTTGACCACCAAAAGCGGCCATCCCATGCGGCGCTTCGTGCTGGAGGACGAGACGGGCGCGGTGGAGGTGCTGGTCTTCCCCCGCAGCCTGGAGGCCTTCGAGGGAGTGCAGGAGGGGCGGCCGGCCCTGGTTTGGGGTAGCCTGAGCCGGGATGACGACGGCAGCGTCACCCTCATTGGGGAAGGGGCCATGCCCCTGGACCGGGTGGTGCTGGTGCGCCTGCCCGCCGCCGCGGCGGGGCCCGGGGGCGGCCCGGCGGCGGGGGTGCGCATGGTGGAGCAGGTGGCGGAGGTGCTGCGCCGCTACCCCGGGGACACGCCGGTGGTGGCCCAGCTGCGGGGCCGGCGACGGCGGCTGGTGTCGGTGCAGCGGGCCCTCTGGGTGCGGGTGCAGCCCGAACTGGTGGCGGACCTGGCCGCGCTGACGGGGGAGATGCCCCTGGTCATCGAATCCTCGGTGGCGGAAGAGGCCTCCCGGGCGGTACCCTTCTGACCGGGGCCGGGCCGGGGCCCGGGCGGCTTTGGCCGGGGGCGTGGCCGGGAGGGCGAGAGGAGGGGCGGGTGAGGGCGTGCGGGACAGCGTGGTGGCGTGGCTGCGCTCAAGGGGCGTGGAGCTGGCGGACATCGCCCGCATCGTCTACGACCTGTACCGCCCGAAAGACCCCCAGCTCACCCTGGCCGACTGCCTGGAGAGCGTGGAGCGGGTGGTGAGCAAGCGGGAGGCCCAGTTCGCCATCCTGACCGGCATCGCCCTGGACGTGCTGGCGGAGCGGGGCCAGCTGCCGGAGCCCCTGCGCCGGGCCATCCGCGAGGATGACCCGCTGTACGGCGTGGACGAGGTGCTGGCCCTGGCCATCACCAACCTGTACGGCTCGGTGGGGCTCACCATGTTCGGGTACCTGGACAAGGCCAAGCGGGGGGTCATCGGCCACCTGAACCGGCACCGGGACGGGGCGGTGCACACCTTCCTGGACGACCTGGTGGCAGGCATTGCCGCCGCAGCCCTGGCCCGGCTGGCCCATCAGCGGGCCTCGCTGGCCCAGGCGCGGCCGTCGGAGCTGGCCGAGGCGGCCTCCCAGCCCAAGGCCGGCTGAGAGGGCGGGGGTTGGCGGGGATGGAGCGCAACCCGGGCCCGGAGCGCAGCCCTGCGGGAGGGGAGCCCGACGAGCAGGCCGAAGTGGTGGGAGGCGACTTCGTGGTCATCAAGGCCCTGGAAGACGGGGTCACGGTGATGGGCCTGACCCGGGGCCCCACCACCCGCTTTCATCACATCGAAAAACTGGATCGCGGCGAGGTCATGATCGCCCAGTTCACCCGGCACACGGCAGCCATCAAGGTGCGCGGGCGGGCCCAGATCTGGACCCGCCACGGCCAGCTGGTGTCGGGAGAGACGGGATGATCCGGAGGTGGCCCTGGTGAGCTGGGTCGTGGTATACATCGCTCCCAGCCGCTCCTCGGCCGAGTCGGTGCGCGCGCTGCTGCAGCGGGAAGGCCTGCTGGCCACCATCCGGCCCGCCGGCGGGATGCGGGGCGCCGACGAGGGCAGCTTCGAGGTGCTGGTGCCCAGTTCCGAGGCCAGGGACGCTACGGAGCTCCTGTCCCGGGTGACGGAGGCGTAAGAGAGGACCCAGGGGAGACCGGATGCTGAAAGACCTGTTCCGGGGCAAGCCCCGGTACGCTACGGTGCGGCCGCCTTCCCGGGAGGGGCCGGCAGGGCCGCCGGCCGAAGCTCCGCCGGCACGCCGGGAGGCGCCGGACGGGCTTTGGACCAAGTGCAGCGGCTGTCGGGCCATCCTGTACAGCAAGGAGCTGGCCCGCAGCCTGCGGGTGTGTCCCCGCTGCGGCTATCACTTCCGCATCGGGGCCTGGCAGCGCCTGGCCCAGGTGCTGGATGACGTGGAGTCCTTTGAGCTGTTCGACGTGGAGCTGGCCAGCGCCAACCCCCTGGGCTTTCCGGGCTACGAGGAGAAGGTGGCCCGTTCCCGCCAGGCGACCGGGTTGGACGAGGCGGCCATCACCGGCCGGGGGTCCATCGGTGAGCACCCCGTGGTGGTGGGCGTCATCGACTTTGCCTTCATGGGAGGCAGCATGGGGTCCGTGGTGGGCGAGCGCATCACCCGGGCCTTCGAGCGGGCTTCGGAGCTGGGGCTGCCCGTGGTGCTGTTCTCGGCAGGCGGTGGGGGAGCCCGCATGCACGAGGGGATCCTCTCCCTCATGCAGATGGTGAAGACCTCCCAGGCAGTAGCCCGCCACTCCCGCAGGGGCCTGCTGTACATCTCGGTGCTCACGGATCCCACCATGGGGGGCATCTACGCCAGCTTCGCCTCCCTGGCCGACATCATCATCGCCGAGCCGGGAGCCCTCATCGGGTTCGCAGGGCCCCGGGTGGTGGAGGAGACCATCCGCCAGAAGCTGCCGCCCGGCTTCCAGTCGGCGGAGTTCGCGCTGGAGCACGGCATGATCGACCTCATCGTGGACCGCCGGCAGCTGCGCAGCACCCTGGTGCGGCTGCTTTCGCTGCATGGTCCGGGAAGGAATGGGAAGCATGCCCGCGCACGCACCCTTTGAGTGGGAGCGCCCCCTGCTGGAGCTGGAGCAGCGGCTGGCGGAGCTGCGCGCCTTCAGCTCCGAGCGGGGAGTGCGCCTGCAGGAGGAGATCGAGGCGCTGGAACAGCGGGCCCAGCGGCTGCGGGAGGAGATCTACCGCAACCTCACGCCGTGGCAGCGGGTCCTCATGGCCCGCCACAGCGGCCGGCCTACCTTCCTGGACTACGTGGCCATGCTGTTCGACGACTTCATCGAGCTGCACGGCGACCGCCGCTTCCGGGACGACCCGGCCGTGGTGGGAGGCCTGGCCCGCTTCGAAGGCCGGCCGGTGACCGTCATCGGCACCCAGAAGGGGCGGGACACCAAGGAGAACCTGCGGCGCAACTTCGGGCTGCCCCACCCGGAAGGCTACCGCAAGGCCCTGCGCCTCATGCAGCAGGCGGAGAAGTTCGGGCGGCCCATCATCACCTTCATCGACGTGGTGGGCGCCTTTCCCGGCATCGAGGCCGAGCAGCGGGGACAGGGCGTGGCCATCGCGGAGAACATCATGGCCATGGCCGAGCTGCGCACGCCCATCGTGTGCGTGGTGACCGGGGAAGGGGGAAGCGGCGGGGCGCTGGCCATCGGCGTGGGAGACAGGGTGTTCATGCTGGAGCACGCCTGGTACTCCGTCATCTCCCCCGAGATGTGCGCCACCATCCTTTGGCGGGACTCCCGCCGGGCGCCCGAGGCGGCGGCCATGCTGCGCCTGACGGCCCAGGACCTCCTGGAACTGGGCATCATCGACGGCATCATCCCCGAACCCCTGGGCGGGGCCCACCGGGAGCCCCGCCAGACGGCGGAGGCCATCCGTGGGGCCCTGCGCCGGGCGCTGGAGGAGCTGGAAGGGGTGGACCCGGAGGAACTGGTGGCCCGCCGCTACCAGCGCTACCGCTCCTACGGGGTGTGGGTGCAGAAAGAGCAGGCCGCCTTGCTGGAGGCGGCCCGGGAAGCGGCTCCGGACCAGGCCCGGCTGCCCGCGGGCCCGGCCGCCGAGACCGTGCTGGTTCCGCCGGGCGGCGGCGCGCACGGCTCCCGGGAGCCGCTGCCCGTTGCGGCAGAGCAGGGGGTCGGGCAGCGGGCCCGAGGCCGCAAGAATCCTTCCCTGTCCGGGCAGCCTCAGCAGGCGGGCGGCTCGTGAACGCCCGGGCCGACAGGAGGTCGGAGCGTTGGTGGCCTCCTTCCGGCGCACCAAGATCGTCTGCACCATCGGGCCGGCCAGCGAGAGCGAGGAGATGCTGGCCGCCCTGATGGAGGCGGGCATGGACGTGGCCCGCCTCAACCTCTCCCACGGCACCCTGGACCAGCACCGCCAGCGCCTGGAGCGCCTGCGGCGCCTCGCGGGGGGCCGCACGCCGCCGGTGGCCGTGATGGTGGACATCCAGGGCCCTAAGATCCGCCTGGGGCAGCTACCCGAGCCGCTGGCCGTGGAGCGGGGCATGGTGGTGGTGCTGCGGGCGGGTCACCAGACAGAAGACCCCAGGCGGATCATCCCCGTGGCCTATCCCACCCTGGCCGAGGACCTGCGGGCCGGCCAGGTGGTGTACCTGGACGACGGCCTGGTGGAGCTGGCGGTAGAGCAGGTGCGCCCGCCGGACGTGGTGTGCCGGGTGGTCACGCCGGGCACGGTGCGGTCCCGCACGGGCGTGGCCCTGCCCGGCGTGGAAAACCGGCTGCCCGCGCTGACCGACACGGACCGGGAACACCTGCGCTTTGCCGTCCAGCACAACGTGGACCTGGTGGCTGCCAGCTTCGTGCGCCGTGCCGAGCACGTGCAGGCCGTGCGGGAGGTGCTGCGGGAGGCCGGGGGCGACATACCCGTCATCGCCAAGCTGGAAAGCGCGCAGAGCCTGGAGCACCTGGAGGAAATCGTGGAGGCGGCCGACGGGGTGATGGTGGCCCGGGGCGACCTGGGAGTCTCCATCGCCCTGGAGCAGGTGCCGCTGGCCCAGAAGGAGATCATCCGCTGCTGCAACCGTGCCGGCAAGCCGGTCATCACCGCCACCCAGATGCTGGAGTCCATGGTGCACAACCCCCGCCCGACCCGGGCCGAGGCCGCGGACGTGGCCAACGCCATCCTGGACGGCACCGACGCCGTCATGCTGTCGGGAGAGACGGCAGTGGGGCGCCACCCGGTGGAGGCGGTGCGCACCATGGACCGCATCGCCCGGGCCGTGGAGGCCAGGGGATACGACTACGCCCGCTGGCTGGCGGAATCGGCCCGGCCCGGCCCCTCGGTGGCCGGCGCCATCAGCCGGGCTGCCTGCCAGAGCGCGATGGAGCTGGGGCTGGCCGCCATCCTGTGCTCCACCCAGTCCGGTGCCACCGCGCGCATGGTGGCGCGCTTCCGGCCCCGGGCACCCATCATCGCGGCCACCCCCAACCCCCGGGTCGCCCGCCAGCTGGCCCTGGTGTGGGGCGTGCTGCCGGTGGTGGTGCCCCGCGCCTCCAACATCGACGGCATGATTGATGTAACGCTGCAGGCCGCCTGGCAGACCGGGCTGGTCCGGCGGGGGGACCGGGTAGCGGTGGTGGCCGGGGTGCGGACGGACGTGCCGGGTTCCACCAACCTGCTGCAGATCTACGAGGTTCCGTGACGGTGGGGGGCACAGGCGGTGGTTGTCGGGGTTCCCAGGGAGATCAAGCCGGGCGAAAACCGCGTGGCCCTGGTGCCTGCCGGGGTCGAGGAACTGGTGCGGCGGGGCCACAAGGTGCTGGTGGAGGCGGGGGCAGGGCTGGGAAGCGGCATTCCCGATGAGGAATACCGCCAGGCGGGCGCCGTCATCCGGGCCCGGGCCGCCGAGGTGTACCAGGACGCGGACCTCATCGTGAAGGTGAAGGAGCCACAGCCCTCCGAGTACGCGCTGCTGAAGCCGGGGCAGATCCTGTTCACCTACCTGCACCTGGCTCCCAACCGGCCGCTCACCATGGCTCTGCTGGAGCGGGGCGTCATCGCCATCGCCTACGAGACCATCCAGCTGCCGGATGGAAGCCTGCCGCTTCTCACGCCCATGAGCGAGGTGGCGGGGCGCATGGCGGTACAGGTGGGCGCCCGCTACCTGGAAAAGGTGCACGGCGGCCGGGGCATCCTCCTGGGCGGCGTGCCGGGGGTGCCGGCGGCCGAGGTGGTCGTCCTGGGCGGGGGCACCGTGGGCTACAACGCGGCCCGCATCGCGCTGGGCATGGGCGCGCACGTGACCGTGCTGGACAGCAGCATCCCGCGCCTGCGGTTCCTGGAGGACGTGCTGCACGGCAACCTCATCACGGTGGTATCCAACCACTACAACATCGAGCGGGCGGTGCGCTACGCCGACCTGCTCATCGGGGCGGTGCTGGTGCCCGGCGCCCGGGCGCCGGCCCTGGTCAGCGAGGCCATGGTGCGCCAGATGAAGGAAGGCGCCGTCATCGTGGACGTGGCGGTGGACCAGGGCGGCTGCGTGGAGACGGTGGACCACCCCACCACCCACGACGACCCGGTCTACGTCAAGCACGGGGTCATCCACTACGCGGTGGCCAACATGCCCAGCGCGGTGCCCCGCACGTCCACCTACGCGCTCACCAACAGCACGCTGCCGTACATCCTGGAACTGGCCGGCCGGGGCTGGATGGACGCGGTGGCCCGGGACCGGGCGCTGGCCGCCGGGGTGAACATCCTGCGGGGGCACGTCACGCACCCCGCGGTGGCCGAGGCCCACGGCCTGCCCTACGTGCCCCTGCGGGAGGCGATGGGAGCATGAGCCTGGCCGGCCTGCGGCTGGACGAGGCTTACGCCCGCAAGTTCCCCACGTCGGAGAAGCTGTACCGCCGGGCGCTGGAGCTGTTCCCCTCCGGGGTCACCCACGATGCCCGCTGGCTTGCGCCCTTTGCCGTGTACGTGGAGCGGGCCCGGGGATCGCGCAAGTGGGACGTGGACGGCAACGAGCTCATCGACTACTGGATGGGCCACGGGGCGCTGCTTCTGGGCCACGGCCACCCGGCCATCGTGCAGGCCGTGCAGGACCAGCTGCAGCGGGGAACCCACTACGGGGCCTGCCACCCCCTGGAGGTGGAGTGGGCCGAGTGGGTGCGGCGCCTGATGCCGGCGGCCGAGCGGGTGCGCTTCACCAACTCCGGCACCGAAGCTACCCACCTGGCCATGCGGCTGGCCAGGGCCTTTTCGGGCAAAAGCCGGGTGGTGAAGTTCGAAGGGCACTTCCACGGGTGGCACGACTACGCTGCCCGCTCGGCCCGCGGGCCCCTTCTGGAAGACCGCCTTCCCGGTATTCCCCAGGAGACCCTGGAGGCCACGCTGGTGGCGCCGGTGCACGACCCGGCGGCCCTGGAACAGATCCTGCGGGGCCGGGACGACGTGGCAGCCGTCATCGTGGAACCCAGCGGGGGCGGGTGGGGGGAACTTCCCCTGCGG